>CAZOBT010000183.1:0-4856 GCA_964578025.1 uncultured Rhodocyclaceae bacterium
GTTTGTGCTGGGTCATTAAAGTTGACAGCTTCAACCACTTGCTCTGCGGCACTTTCGGCACAGGCGGCACGCACGCTGTCGGCATCCAAACCAAGAATCGCAGCCATCCCACCTGTCCCTAAAGGTACAGCTTCTTGCATTGCCGCCGCGCGTAAGCGCACCAAAGGCACGGCATCTTCAAAGCGTAAAACACCAGCGGCAACCAAGGCGGAATATTCACCTAAGCTATGTCCAGCCAGCACGCTAGGCATTTTGCCGCCTTTTTCTTGCCATAACCGCCATGCGGCAATTCCTGCCGTGAGCATCACCGGCTGGGTATTCACCGTTTGCGCCAAGGCTTCACTGGGGCCTTCGGCGACTAATTGCCATAAATCTTGCCCAAGGGCGTTTGAGGCCAGATCAAAGGTGGCACGAATGACCGGAGAGTCACCATACTCTGCCATCATGCCAATTTTTTGTGACCCTTGACCGGGGAATACAAATGCAAATGCCATCCGTGTCTCCTTTAAGCTTTTTTAGAATTTAAAACGCAACTAAAACTCAACCAATACCGCGCCCCACGTGAAGCCGCCGCCAACCCCTTCGAGCAACAATTTTTGCCCACGTTGGATACGTCCATCACGCACGGCCTCATCCAAGGCCAGCGGCACAGAGGCCGCCGAGGTATTGCCATGCTTGTGCACAGTGACGACAACCTTATCGGCAGATAAGCCCATTTTCTTGCCGGTGGCTTCAATGATGCGAATATTGGCTTGGTGCGGAATTAACCAATCGACTTCATTCGTCGCTATACCAGCTTGCTGGCAACACTCTTCGGCAACATCGGCTAAAGCACGGACAGCAAACTTAAAGACGGCCTGCCCATCCATGCGGAGGAAAGGATCACCCGTCACTTGCCCACCAGCCACTTGCCCCGGCACGTTCAAAATGCCGCTATAACTACCATCGGCATGGGCGGCAGTCGCCAGAATACCGGGGGTTGTTGACGCTTCTAAGACAACCGCCCCAGCCCCATCGCCAAACAAGACACAGGTAGCGCGATCTTGCCAATCCAAAATGCGGGAGAAAACCTCTGCACCGATGACCAAGGCTTTTTTATGTGACCCTGCGCGAATAAATTTTTCGGCAATGGTTAAGGCATAAACAAAGCCACTGCATACCGCTTGTACATCGAAAGCCATCGCACCTTTGTTGCCCAATTTTTCTTGCAATAAACAAGCAGTGCTGGGAAAAATAAAATCTGGGGTAGAGGTCGCCACAATAATTAAATCAATCTCGGCAGCGGTCACATTTGCCATTGCCATTGCCCGCTTGGCAGCTTCTAAACCCAAATCACTGGCACATGTGCCAGCCGGGGCAAGATGGCGCGATTGAATCCCGGTGCGTGTTGTAATCCAATCATCATTGGTATCAACCCCGCGTGTCACAAGATCATTGTTGCTAACCGGTGAGCCGGGTAAGTAACTACCAACACCTGCAATACGTGCGTACATCAGGCCTCCTCTGCTGGTGGCTGGATAGGTAAAGTATGTAATTGCGTCAAGCGTTCGGTAATTTGTGCCAATACGCCATTTTTTGCGGCTTCATAGGCGCGCGCGATGGCATTTTCAAAGCCCATCATATCGGCAGAGCCATGACTTTTTACCGAAATGCCACGCAAACCAAGCAATACCGCGCCGTTATAACGACGATGATCGACCCGCTTTTTAAAGCGGTTCAGAATCGGCATGGCAAAAATCGCCACAAACTTGGTTAGCCAATTACGGGTAAATTCTTCACGGATAAAGGTGGACACCATTTGCGCCAAGCCTTCCGAGGTTTTTAAGGCAACGTTGCCAACAAAGCCATCACAGACCACAAGATCAACTTGGCCTTTGAAAATGCCATCGCCTTCGACATTCCCGGTGAAATTTAGCCCCGATTGCTTCAGCAAATCGGCGGTTTTTTTCACCATGTCGTTGCCTTTGATGTCTTCTTCGCCAATATTGAGCAAACCAACGCTTGGGCGGTCGGTATGTTCGAGGCAGGAGATCAAGGCTGAACCCATGATGGCAAACTGTAAAAGATGCTCCGGGCCACAATCGACGTTTGCCCCCAAATCCAGCATATGGGTATGCCCACGCATGGTGGGCAAAATGCCACAAATGGCAGGACGGTCAATGCCAGGGAGCATTTTTAAGACAAAGCGCGAGGTTGCCATCAATGCCCCGGTATTTCCGGCAGAGACACAGGCATGAGCCATTCCAGCTTTGACTTGGTTAATTGCCACACGCATCGAGGAATCTTTTTTATTCTTCAATGCCGATGCGGGTGGTTCATCCATCGCGACCACTTCGGACGCATGTTGGATTTGAATACGGGAACGTTCAGCATGTGCTGAAGGTTGCGCGGAAAGAGCCGCTTCTAATACCTCCTCACGTCCCACCAAAATGACATGGGCTTCGGGATGTGAGCGTAGGAAAGCAAGGGCAGCGGGGACAGTCACGGAAGGGCCGTGGTCGCCTCCCATGCAGTCAATGGCAACGGTATAGGCCATCGAATTTCAGAAAATTAAAAAAGAAAAAGGCAGGCAGCCCAATTTGAACTGCCTGCCCGTTTGACAAATATTATTCGCCTTTGCCCTTCATCACTTTCTTGCCACGGTAGAAACCGTTGGGAGAAACGTGATGACGCAAATGGACTTCACCCGTGGTGGATTCAACAGCCAGGGGGGGATTGGTCAGAAAGTCGTGTGCGCGATGCATACCACGCTTGGACGGGGACTTTTTGTTCTGTTGAACAGCCATGTTAAAACTCCTAAATCAAACTGCAATTGTGCAATTTTTAATTCAAATTTAATTCAATTTGCTTTTTAACCCAGCTAACTGAGCAAAAGCTGAAAGATGCCCATCCGCCTGCCCTGACGCAGGCAGATCGCAGACCTCATGCCGAGGCACTAGCGGTAAAGAAAGCAGCAATTCGTCTTCGACTAATTGCACGACATCTAAGGCTTCGGTTAATGGCAAATAATCTTTGCCATCGTCTTCAATTTCCTCTTCGGTCAGTTCAACTTCTTCACGCACCAGCTCTAGCACGATGTCAATATCCACCGCAAAGGGAACCGGCTCCAAGCAGCGTTGGCAACGTAATTGCAAATTGCCTTGTACTTGGAGGCGCAACTGCGGTTGCCGACGTTCACCTTTTAAACCTTCGAGGCGATACGTCACCGCGCCGTCGACCGATGCCAGAAACTCAACTACCCGCTCAAGGCGGGTAAGTTCAACTTCGCGTTCGAGAACTCCCGAATCGCGAACAAAAGCGAGGCAATCGATGATGGGCTGTTGCGACATAAGGCGCGGATGATATTATTTTCGGCTTTGCAAGTCAAAGCCTTAACGTTGGCTTCTTGCTTTTTTATTGTGAATCCTTTTATGCCCGCTCCTTTACCCCTTGTTCTTGCCTCGACCTCGCCCTTTCGTCGTGAATTATTAAACCGCTTAGGCTTGCCGTTTACCGTGTGCAATCCCGCCACCGATGAATCCCCTTTGGCGAACGAAACGCCCGAAGCCTTAGCCTTACGTCTTGCCGAAGCCAAAGCTCGTGCCGGGGCAGCGCAACATCCTAATGCCTTAATTATTGGCAGTGACCAAGTCGCCGTCGCTAACGGCAAAATTTATGGCAAACCCGGCAACCATGAAAAGGCCGTGGCGCAATTGCAAGAACTCAGTGGGCAAACCGTCAATTTCTTTACGGGCTTGTGTTTGTTTAATGCGGCAACTGGACGTGCTCAAGTACAAGGCGTGCCGACCTTAGTCACGTTTCGCCAACTCAGCGTGTCTGACATCGAAAACTACCTACAGCGCGAACCTGCCTACAACTGTGCCGGGTCTGCCAAATCCGAAGGCTTGGGCATTGCCTTATTACAAAGCATGACTGGCGATGATCCTAACGCCTTGGTCGGCTTGCCCTTAATCGCTCTATGCACCATGTTGCAGGCCGAAGGAGTGCAGATTTTATGAACCAACCCAGCCTAGCCCAAACAGCCCAAGCCCTTCCCTATGGCGTGTTGTATTTGATTCCTGTGCCATTGGGTGCAATGGGGGCAAGCTCGCTAGAAGCCGTACTCCCCGCGCCCGTGGTGGCACAAACGCGGCGGCTTCAGCATTTTGTGGTGGAACATGCCAAAACTGCCCGTGCCTTCTTAAAGAGCGTGGGGACGGATGCGCCGCTGCAAGCGTTGGAATTACACGAGCTAAACGAACACAGTAAAAGTGGTGACATCGCGCCATTACTCGCGCCTTTATTGGCAGGGACCGATGTGGGTCTACTCTCCGAAGCGGGTTGCCCGGCGGTGGCGGATCCGGGGGCGGAATTGGTCGCGGCGGCGCAAGCGCGTGGGATTCGCGTCGTGCCTTTTGTTGGCCCTTCCTCGTTATTGCTGGCCTTAATGGGGTCGGGTTTGTGTGGGCAACGCTTCGCCTTTCATGGCTATTTGCCTGCCAAAGAAGACGAGCGAGCCAAGACGATTAAAGCCTTAGAGCTGGAATCGCAAAAGCAGCAACAAACCCAACTTTTCATCGAAACGCCCTACCGCAATCAAGCGATGCTGGCGAGCCTTTTGCAACATTGCCGCCCCGAAACCCGCCTCTGCCTTGCCAGTGACTTAACCGTGCCCAGCGAACTGATCCAAACCAAAACCTGCCAAGAATGGCAACAAAGCCCCCTCCCTGACCTCGACAAACGCCCCACCGTCTTCCTCTTCCTCGCCGCTAACGCCAACAGCCAGCCCCGCCAAGACAGCAAACCCGCAACACCAGCCCCACGTTCAGGCCGCAAACCAAAATCGGCAAAATTCAAGACCAAATGAAAAAATGGCT
>CAZOBT010000184.1:0-4812 GCA_964578025.1 uncultured Rhodocyclaceae bacterium
TTGGAAGCAAGAAAAATAAGGGGTAGATTTACGGGGTGTTAAAAATCCACCAAGACAAAGGCGCACCCTATGCCGCTTCCTTTGGTTGTCGCACCGTTGAAACGTTGCGAACATTGCTGAATCGGGTTCGCGACTTTCACACGATGCCTACGCTGTTTGCAAATACAGATGTCTTGGTGAAATGCCAATAAAAAACCCCCGCTGCCGGTTTGCACCGTGGGCGGGGGGAACGGTTCGGATGGGAATCCGATGGAGGAACTGTTGAGAAACTGCTAGTAACTAGCGAGCAATTATTTACGGCTATTTGCTGCTGTTGTCGCTGGCTTTGGTTTCTTTGGTGGCGGCTTCTTTGGCAACGTCGGGGTGCATTTCGTTGGCCTTTGCGCCGCTTTCGTTGGCTGAACCGATACCTTGGTCAACTTGTGGCAGTTGGTGGGCAATGCCTTTGTGACAGTCGATACAGGTCTTGCCGCCGTTTAAGCCTTCTTGGTGCATCTTGGCAGAGCGGTGGCTTTGTTCGGTGTAGTCGAAAGATTCAAAGTTGTGGCAATTACGGCATTCGCGGGAGTTGGTGGACTTCATGCGATCCCATTCGTGCCGTGCCAGCTCTAAACGTTTGGCATTGAATTTTTCAGGTGTATCGACGCTGCCCAAAATCTTATGCAGGACTTCGTTAGAGGCTTGAATCTTGCGCCACATCTTTGGCCCCCACTCTTTGGGAACGTGGCAATCTGGGCAAGTGGCACGCACGCCGCTGCGGTTAGAGTAATGCACGGTGTTGCGGTATTCCTGATACACGTTCTCTTCCATCTCGTGACAGGAAATACAGAACGCCTCGCGGTTCGTCCATTCCATTGCGGTGTTAAAACCACCCCAGAACAGCACACCAGCAACAAAACATAACAGGACAAACACAGGGCCTGCCTGTTTGATGCGTTGGACTAATTTATTGTCTTGAAAACCCATGATTTCCTCCCGAGGCTTTAATTTTTCTTACCCCCAGCCGCTGGCTGGAAGGTGTTGTTAACTAAGGGCTTGGCATCGCTTTGTGGCACATGACATTGCTGGCAGAAATAGCGACGCGGTGAAATATTGCTGAGGTCTTGCCCTTCACGCGTTTTGAAGTGGCTGGCAGGAATCTTGGTCGCGTTGTATTCCGCCGCCCGTGCTGGGGCATGGCAATCGAAGCACTTATTAAAGTTTTTGGTGACGTTGTAGTTTTGGATATTGTGTGGAATCAGCGGTGGCTGTTGCTCGTAGTTACGCGCAATCGGGGCATGATCTTTTTCCCGACGTGCGCCTTCGCCCGCTACGTCCATCGTTGCAGCATCGCCATTCCGCAAGGCTTGTAATTTAATCGGGGCAAAGGCGGGCGCGGCATCTGCCGCTAAGCTGCTCAAACTCGCCAGTGGGCTAAGACATGCGAGGGCCAACAAGGCTCCAGCCAGATGTGGCCGCAAATTTTTTGGCATTTTTTTCATAGGTGGCTCCTTTGGTTGAAGCGATGGGTCATGATGAAAACATTTTTATTACAGACATCAATACAGCGTCCGCACGTGGTGCAATCGGGGGCGAGGATGAGGGGGCTGCTTTGTCCGACTTGTTTTAAGGCGGGGCGGATTACCTGTGGCTCAGGGCAAACGGCAAAACAATCCATGCAATCGTCACAGGCGGCGCGTTCTGCGGCACTGACGCGCAAGATGGCTTTTTTACCTAAGAGCGCGTAAAACGCCCCCATTGGGCAAAGATGCCCACACCAGCCCCGCTGGGCGATGAGTAAGTCGTAGAGAAAAATTACCAAAACCAGCCACAAACCAGAGACCAAACCAAAAAATAGGCTTCTGTGTAAGGTTGATACTGGGTTAATTGCTTCATAGACCAAATTACCGCTAAAGGCGGTGAGTAACAAAATCGCCAGCAGAAACACATAGCGGGTGCGGCTATCGGGGGCGCGTCCACCTTTTAAAGCGAAACGGCGGCGTAACCATGCGGCGGCATCGGTAATCGGATTAACAGGACACACCCAAGCACAAAACACGCGCCCGCCAAGCAATACATAAAACGCAAGCACAATCACCGCCCCCAGCGTCGCACTCGCCAGCGGCCATAAGCCATATTGCACACCAGCTAAGGTGGTTTGTAGCCAGATAAAGGGATCCGTCAGCGGTAAAACATTCAGGGTTAACGACGACGTTAAATTGCCCTTCACCAACCACCAACCTGCCCACGGGCCAAGCAGGAAGAGGGCGAAAATGGCGAATTGCACCGCACGTCGCAACAACAACCATTGATGGGCGCGTAACCAGCCTTTATCGGCAATCGCGTCTTGTCCGGGGAAATGCTTCGCTTGGCTCATGGTTTCCACCCTGAATTTAAGCCACTCGCTGGGCTTGGATTGGCAGGGGTGTTGGCGGCTTCTGGCACAAGGCGCGTATCGCCAAAAGCTTTGTCTTCCATGCCGCGTACCGGGAGTTGCGTTTGCTCACCAATCAAGGAGCCGCCATGTTCCGCTTTTTCTTCCCAGCCTTTTTTGTAATGGGCGGGGAGTTTGCCTAAAGCGAGGGGGCGCGGCATGACTTTGATGGCAGCCTCGGGTAAGACACAGGATTTTTCACACTTGCCACACCCCGTACAGTGTTCGGAATGCACCGTGGGCAACAACATGGCATGACGGTCAGAGCGGGGGTTATGTTGTTTTTCGAGGGTGATGGCTTTATCAATCACTGGGCAAACGCGGTAACACACGTCACAGCGCAAGCCTAAGAAATTCAAACAATTTTCATGATCGCTCAACACCGCCAAGCCCATTTTTGCGGCATTGATGGAGGTGAGATCATGGCTTAATGCCCCCGTTGGGCAGGCTTTAACACAGGGAATGTCCTCGCACATTTCACAAGGAATTTGCCGTGCGGTAAAAAAGGGCGTGCCATTGGCAACGCCGCCCGCGCCAGAGCCGCCAAGCAGGGGCGCGAGTTTTAAGGTGTTATAGGGGCAATCGCGTACACATAAACCACAACGAATACAGGCGGCGAGAAACTCCGCTTCGGGCAACGCGCCCGGTGGGCGTAAGGCTTGGGCGGGCAAGGCCGCTCCAGACTCTGCCAACAGGCCAGAGCCTAAGGCCAAGAGACAGCCGCCACCCACGGCAGCCGCCATTTCTTTAAAGAAACGACGACGTGCCGTGTTAGCGGTCACTGCTGGCGGTGGAAGATCGCGCACGCTCATGGTGGATGAATTGCTTGCTGTCAACTACCGGACTAAATACGGGTAACTTTCACGGCACACTTCTTGTAGTCCGTTTCTTTAGAGATTGGGCAAGTGGCATCCAGTGTTAATTTGTTAATTAACTTGCCTTCATCAAAGAAAGGAACAAAGACGAGGCCAACGGGGGGTTTGTTCCGGCCTTTGGTTTCGACCCGCAGTTGAATTTCGCCGCGCCGTGAAGCGACTTTGACCAATGAACCACGTTGCAAACCGCGTTTCTTCGCATCGTCAGGGTTCATAAACAACACGGCTTCGGGGACGGCGCGATGCAGTTCAGGCACACGGCGCGTCATACTGCCGGTATGCCAATGCTCTAACACGCGCCCTGTACACAACCACAGATCAAATTCGGCATCGGGCATTTCGGGTGGGTTTTGATAGGGCAGGGCGAAGATCACCGCTTTGCCATCTTTATGCCCATAGAACTTCACGCCCTCGCCTTTTTTGACATAGGGGTCATAACCTTCACGGAAACGCCACAAGGTTTCTTTGCCATCCACCACCGGCCAACGTAGGCCACGGGCTTTGTGATAGGTGTCAAAGTTCGCTAAGTCATGCCCATGCCCACGTCCGAACTTGGCGTACTCTTCAAACAAGCCTTTTTGCAGATAGAAGCCCAATTCTTTGGACTCGTTATTCATGTAATTCGCAATGGCGTGGCTATTGGCTTTGGCAAGATCGGGTAAGGGGAATTTATTAACCTCACCGTTTTTGTACAAAATATCGAACAGCGTTTTGCCTTTGTACTCGGGCTTTTTCGCTAACAAGTCGGCAGGCCAAACCTCTTCTACCTTAAAGCGTTTGGCAAATTCAATGTATTGCCACAAATCAGATTTGGCCTCACCCGGAGCTTGTACCTGTTGCCGCCAGAATTGGGTGCGCCGTTCGGCATTACCAAACGCGCCTTCTTTTTCAACCCACATCGCGGAAGGTAAGACCAAGTCAGCGGCAAGGGCGGATACCGTTGGATAGACATCCGACACCACGACAAACGCCGCCGGATTGCGCCAACCGGGGTAAATTTCTTGGTTAACGTTGGGCCCGGCCTGCATATTGTTGGTGGTGGTTGTCCAATAACATTTCAGCTTGCCATCTTTTAAGGCGCGGCTTTGTGCCACCGCATGTAAGCCGATTTTGTCGGGAATTGTGCCTTCGGGCAGTTGCCAGATTTCTTCGGTATGTTTGCGATGATCGGGGTTAGTGACCACCATATCGGCGGGTAAGCGATGCGCAAATGTCCCAACTTCCCGCGCTGTGCCGCAGGCGGAAGGTTGTCCGGTTAAGGAGAAGGGGCCGTTACCGGGTTCAGAGATTTTGCCTACCAACAAATGCACGTTGTAGATCATGTTATTGACCCACGTCCCGCGTGTATGTTGGTTAAAGCCCATTGTCCAGAAGCTCACCACTTTCTTCTTCGGGTCAGCATACAGTTCTGCCATGCGCTTTAAGCGATCCACCGGGACACCAGACAATTTGCTGGTCTTTTCCACAGTATATTCAGCAACAAAGGCTTTGAACTCATCAAACGTAATCGGCTTGGCATCGCTG
>CAZOBT010000185.1:0-4793 GCA_964578025.1 uncultured Rhodocyclaceae bacterium
CATTAAGGGTGTGCCGATTTTTAACCAGAAAACCGGCGAATTTGAATTTCGCGCCGGGCCGATTTTTACGCATTTTTTGCTGGCGGATGAAATCAACCGGGCAACGGCACGGGCGCAGTCGGCTTTGCTCGAATGTATGGAAGAATTTCGCGTCAGTGTGGATGGCACAAGCTATCTGTTGCCTAATGTGTTTATGGTGATTGCGACGCAAAACCCAGTGGATATGGCGGGGACGCATGTCTTGCCCGAAGCGCAGTTAGACCGCTTTTTTGCACGTTTACAGCCCGGTTATCCGAAGTTACAAGAAGAAGTCGATATTTTGACCAAGCAATTGCGCGGTGAGGCGTTGGCAGACCATCAGCCGATTGTTGGTGAAGCAGAGATTCTGGCGGCGCGGCAAGAGGCTCAAGCCGTGCATGTGCATGAACGTATTGCGCAGTACATTGCCAAGCTCAGTGCGGCATCGCGCAAACATGCGGATTTACGTTTAGGCATTAGCCCGCGTGGCAGTTTGGCCTTGGCGCGGGGGGCGCAAGCGTTGGCGTGGTTGCGTGAAGATAGTTATGTTACCCCGGATCATGTCAATCATTTATTGCCGCATGTGTGGGGGCATCGCCTGATTTTGCGCCCACAAGCCTTGGCCTTAGGCAAAACTGCGCAAGGGGTGTTAGAAGAAATTTGCTGGCAAATTGCCAGTAAGCAAGGGCAAAAATGAGATGAGTAGTCGGCTGACCGATTCGGCCTTTGCGGTGGCGGTGCGTGATAGCGCGGTGGTTGAGCGTTATTGGCGATTAGCGGTGATTGTGGCGTTAACCGTTTTTGCCTATTTTTCCGCGATTAGTCGGGATCAGGCGTTGCCGTGGGCAATGGCGGCTTTATTAGCGGCAACTGGAATTGTCAGTTACCTTGCCCCGCGCTGGCAGGTGCGTAAATTACATGTCAAACGCTTCGCCCCGGCACAGGCGCAAGAGGGGCAAATGATTACCCTCAACGTTGAATTACATAACCCCAGCCTTTCCCCACGCTTTATGGTGGAGGTCTTTGACCATTTGCCGTTTACCGCCTTAGCCGCAATGAGTGAACAGGGCAATGACGACGCAACAAATTGGCAGCAGCTTGGCGTACTCGCCTATTTGCCCGCCCATGCGCAGCGCGATTTTGCCGTGACCTTGCCCTGTCATAAACGCGGGCAATATCAGCTTGGCCCGTTAGGCTTGCGCTCAGCGTTTCCTTTGGGCTTATATGAAGCATGGAATGGGCAAGCCACAGACGATGAAACACATTTGCTGGTGTATCCGCAAACGTTTCCGATAGTGGCTTTTCCCTTACGCGGCGCGGAGTTGGAAGCACAACGTGGCGGTAATTTGCTCACCGAAGGCAGTGGCAATGCCGAATTTACCAATCTGCGCGAATATCGACGCGGCGACCATCCTCGGCATATTCATTGGTTTAGCACGGCGCGGCGTGGCGAGTTGATGGTGAAAGAATATGAGCCGCTGGCTTCAGCGCGAGTCACGCTGGTCTTAGATCGAGAAAAACGCCATAACTTTGGGCAAGGGCGTGAAGCTACCTTTGAATACGCGGTCAAAATCACGGCCTCTGTTGCTCGTTATTGCTGCACAGAGCAAATTCCTTACCGTTTAGCCGAAATTAGTGGCGCAGCAGGGAGCGAGTTGGGGCGGCTAGGCTCAGACCAAGTGCATTTTCAGCAAAATTTGGATTACCTTGCCCGCGTGAGTTGTGGCAGTAATGTCTTGTATCCCGAAACCATCAGCAAACTGAGCAGCGAAGTCTGTGCCGGGGAAACAGTGGTGCTGTTTCTGAGCAAGCAATCCCCCGCGATCCTTGCCGCCATTGGCTTGTTACGTTCGCGGCGGGTGAATTTGGTGGCGATTATTTTTGACAGCAAAACCTTTGCCACCCCAGCCCAACACAATCACTTAAACCATGACAGTAAGGTGGAGGTGCTACACAGTGCCTTAATCAGCTTCGGGGCGCATTGTTTTGTGATTAAACAGGGCGACGACTTAATGCAGGTGTTTAGCCAATGAGCCAAGCCGTACCCGATACCGCGCCCATGCACCCCTTGCCGCTTATCGGCCTCTATTGGGCGGCGATTTTTGCCATTTGCTGTAATGCCTATTTAGACATTGAGCATGGTTCGTTTAATTTAGAAGTCACCTGCTGGGCCATTTGGTTTGCATGGCCTTTGTATTTGGCCTGGTTGCAACGCGAGGGCGCAAACGAATGGGGCAAAACATGGCAGCGCGGTGGTTTTGTGCTGGCCTTGGTGATTTTTATTGGGGTGATTTTGCCAATTTGGGGGCCAATTCGCGCCAGCGTGTATGGCCTAGCCTTGGTGCTGGGTGTCTTTAGCATTAACTGCATCAACCAACGGCGTTTGTTTTTTTGCCTCACCATTACAGCGGTATTGGCGATTACCGCAACTTTGCATTACCGCGCCGATTGGTCGATGGTGTTCTTCCTCTTGCCCTACACCATCGCGGTGATTTTTACCCTCGTCACGCAACAAATGCAGCACCGCTTTGACGATGCCAACCCCTATGCAGGCAAACTGCGCCAAGGGCAAGGCATGGCGATTTTGAGTGCCGGAGTGGCAATTTTTGCCTTAGCGTGGTTGTTGTATTTGCTCACCCCACAGGTCAGCCAGCCGAATTTGTATTGGAAAACCAACATTAACGGCGAGATGAAAATTGTCACCGCTGAGGAATTAAAACCGGGTAAGGGGCAAAAAGGGCAGGGAGGACAAGGGAAGCCGGGGGGAACAGAGCAAGGGGCGGGCGGCGAGGCGCAAGCCCCAAAAACAGCGGCGGAACGGGGAGCGATGGCCTTGTATAAAGCGGCAGAACGGAAAGGGATGCCGCAATGGCAATCCGAAGCCATGCAGCGGCTGGGGCAAGCCATGGAAAAAATGGGCGAGGCTGAACAAGAAGCCGAAGCCGCCTTTGCCGCCACCCAGCAAGCAATGCGCCAAGCCCTGCACCAACTCGCCAATTTATTGCAACATCCGCCGTGGTGGTTGCAATTCTTGCTGGCGGTGCTGCTCACTTTGTTGGTGTTGTTATGGGATAGAGAAATTCGGCAATGGCTGCGTAGCTATGTTGATTATTTTTATCTGGTGTATGTGCTACCGCATACGCCGCTTGCCCGTTGGCTACCCCGCACCGCCGATGAAGCCGCTTACTTCGCCGCGCTCCAGCGTTTGCTGGCATGGCATAAAGTCCCCGTCACCGAGGAACTGACCTTACGCACCTATCTGCAACGGGCGGTGCGTCAGCATCGCGGCTGCAAAAAAGAAATCTCCCGCCTCACCTTGCTCTACGAAGAAGCCCTCTACGCCCCCCCCGCCAACAGCCAAGCCCGCCGCGCCAAAATGCTGCGTTACTATCAGACCTTGTTTAGCAAGCTAAAAACCCAGCAAAAAATCTAGACCAAATAAGATATTTTTTAGAACTCCATGTCTGGCATGTCCTATCTGGTAATTTTCATTTTAGACCAAATCAAATCCGCATCATTAAAAGTTACACCTTCCCGCTGCCTGTTTAATCCAAGAAATACCTAAATACCTTTAACTCAGCCGAAAAATTTGCACCCCAAGGAGTAAAAAATGTCCCGCCCCGCCTTAATTATCATTGACTTACAGAACGATTATTTCCCTAACGGCAAGTTTCCTTTATGGAGTTAAAACGCCAAGCACCTATTCTGCCGTCCACTTAAGACCAAACTTAAAAAATCTTTAATAGGCTTACTCAACAAGCCTTATCGGAAATAGACCAAAAAAAACGACCCCCACCCAAAGGCAGAGGCCGCTTAATTTTTACTCTGTTTTAATTTAATGCTTATGGCATTAGCCGCACGTTCCTACCGCACCACAGGCGGTACAGAAATCACAGCCATCTTTACGAATCATGGTGTAGTTGCCGCATTCGTTACAGAGCTTGCCTTGGGTGGGGCGAACGCTGTTGCTGCTACCGCCTTCGGGGGCTTGTAGGATGCCCATTTGTTGTAAGGGGAAGCCGTTTTCGTCAAGGATTCCCAACATCGCATAGCGATGAATAATCAAATGTGCCAAATAAGCCACGGTCGAAGGATAGGTGCGTTGTTTGCGTGAACCGGGGACGAAGGCCATGAAATCGCCTAAAGGCTCGGGGTAATCCAAGAGCTTACGCAGCTTCATGCCGATCCAAGCGGGATCAAGGACGCGCATATCTAAGGACAAGAGCTTGCACAAGCCGTCTAATACCCGTGGGTAGTTACCAGATAACCACATGGAATAGGGGCGAGTCACGCCATTGGGCAGGGTGATTTCTTTCAAACCAAGGACAAATTCTTCATTGGTTGAAGGATTGTTAATGTCTACCGTCCATGACAACGTGCCATCTGTCCCTGTCTTTGGCTCTTTCGCACTAAACAAGGCATCAACGACGGGAGTCGCGCCTTCATGATGCAAGGCACCGAGCTCTTCGACGCGCCAGCGAATCACTTGCGCAATGGCTGCGACCAACGAAGGGACGCGCTTACGTTCGCCATGCGGCGGCATGGGCAGCTCAAAGGACTCGCCGGGAGTCATTGCCAGCAGGTCAAGCTTCATTTCTAACCACGCGGCATCATTAGCCCGCATATCCATTGACAAAGTTTTGGCTAACGCGCCTAAACCACGCGGCTCGGCAGGGCCATTTGCCCAGACTTCAAACGGCCACGTTTTGCCTTCTTGCTCGACATGCCCGACAAACAGGGCAAATTTGCCGCTGGGTGCGTCCATCATGTAAGTC
>CAZOBT010000186.1:0-4787 GCA_964578025.1 uncultured Rhodocyclaceae bacterium
CGCCCACATTCGCCAGTGGCGTAAGGAGGCATGTTGTAATGCAGCATAAAGCGTTCTTTGTATTCACCCGCTAAGGAGTCGATCAACTGCTCATCGCGCCCCGTGCCTAAGGTCGCAACGACCAAGGCTTGGGTTTCGCCACGGGTAAATAAGGCAGAACCGTGGGTGCGCGGTAACACGCTTTGGCGGATGGCGATAGGACGCACGGTACGGGTATTTCGCCCATCAATCCGAGGTTCGCCCGCGAGGATACGCCCACGCACAATCGCGGCTTCCATTTCAAAGAACAGATTGCCGATGGTGTTTTCATCCGGCGCACCATCTGCACCCGTACACAAGGCCGCGACTAATTCCGCACGCAAGGCTTTCGTGCCTTGGCTACGTTCTTGTTTGCTGGTGATGCTGTAGGTGGTTTCTAAACGGCCTTGCAACACGTCTTTCATACGCGCGATCAGGGCTTCATCCTTGGCAGGAGCTTGCCATTCCCATTCGGGCTTGCCTGCTTCTTCGACTAACTGGTTAATCGCTTCAATCGCCACGCGCATTTGTTCGTGACCAAACACCACCGCGCCGAGCATGACTTCTTCGGACAACTCTTTGGCTTCGGATTCAACCATCAACACCGCTTGTTCTGTTCCAGCAACCACCAAATCCAACTGGGTATTTTTCAGTTGGCTGAGGGTTGGGTTCAGCACATATTCGTTGTTGATATACGCAACCCGCGCCGCGCCAATTGGGCCATTGAACGGAATGCCAGACAAAGACAACGCGGCAGACGCACCCAACATGGCAGGAATATCAGGATCGATTTCAGGGTTCAACGAAACGACCATCGCCACGACTTGCACTTCGTTGTAGAAGCCATCGGGAAACAGGGGGCGAATTGGGCGGTCGATCAAACGTGAGGTTAAGGTTTCTTTTTCTGAAGGACGGCCTTCACGCTTAAAGAAGCCGCCGGGAATCTTGCCCGCAGCATAGGTTTTTTCAATGTAATCAACGGTCAAGGGGAAGAAATCTTGCCCCGCTTTGGCTTGCTTCGCGCCTACTACACTCACTAAAACAACGGTGTCATCCATGTTAACCAATACGGCTGCCGTGGCTTGACGGGCGATTTCGCCAGTTTCAATGCTCACTTGATTATTACCGTAGGTAAAGGTTTTCTTCACGACATTAAACATATCTTATATTTCCTTTTCTTCTCAATCACTTAATAACAACTTAACAACTTAAACGACACAATTTCAACTACAAAGGAACGACCAAAAACAACGTGATACAACATAAATCAGGGGCAACATATGCGAAAAGAGCGGTCAACCGCCGGGGCGACCGCTCTTTTCACTATTTCATGTGGTTAGCAAGCAATTTGCTAACCAACAAACCTTACTTACGCAGGCCAAGACGTTCGATCAGGCTGCGATAGGTGCTGACATTGGTACGCTTCAAGTAGTCGAGCAACTTACGACGTTGACTCACCAAGCGCAACAAACCACGACGGGAGTGGTGATCTTTGGTGTGTTCTTTAAAGTGAGGGGTCAGATCGTTGATACGGAAGGTCAACAAAGCAACTTGAACTTCAGAAGAACCGGTGTCGCCAGGAGCGCGTTGGAAATCAGCAACGATTTGAGCGCGTTGTTCGGTGGTCAATGCCATTTCAAACTCTCTTTCAAAAAACACTGCCCCAGTTTGATAGAGCCAGTGTTGTTATTTAGGACAAATAAAACGCCGCCCACAAAAAATGAGCGGCGGCGGATGCTACTACAGGCGAGAACGAAGCTCAAGCAGAATCTCTTACTTAATTGCCATCATCATCGCGCATAGCGGGGATACTCACTACCACCGGGGTAGCTGCATCACCTACCAAAGGCAAATTGCCTTGAATATTGGCATCAGAATTGCTGTTGTTACGTCGTCCAGTGCGTGGCCCAACTTGACGTGGTGAGCGGCGTTTTGGCCCTTTCGTGTAAGGCGCAGCGGCAGGATTAGCATTACCGCCCTGCACATCATTTGCATTTGCCCCCGCACTCTCTACACTCACGCCCCCCGGGTTAGCAACGGTGCTTGTCGCTTGTGGATTGGGATTAGGTGTTGATGACGCATTAGGGTTTTGTTGCTGTTGTTGATGCCGCGACGAATGATTCTGTCCACCATGATGATTCGTGCGTGGCGCACGTTCGGGACGATCACCACGTTCTGAACGCTCAGCACGCTCACGCTCTGTGCGTTCACGAGGCGGCTTATTAAACTTCGTCCCTTTATTTTGCGTATGCGTACCAGCAGGGCGAGGATTATTTGCCCCGCCACCACGGTAAGGCTTATCGCTGGCAAAGAAATTATTGTTCTCAGGAACAATCCGATTGCCGGGGGCAAATTGAATCTCTAGTTCATTCAATTCATCCCATTCCTCATCGCTACGATCCCGGTCTGGCATCGCTTGCAATTGCAACATCCGCCGCCGCGCATCCTGCCGACTCATACTAACAGGCGGCGGGTCAAACGTCTCAACAACGAGGGCTTCTGGAGTCTCTATCAGTTCTGGGCTGTCACCATCAGCTGGAGTTTCTTTTTGGGATTCCATGGGCAAAGATCAAGATGCAAAGGGGAGATTATCTCACGCCATCCTACAAACACGGTTTAAATTCAATGCCAAAGTGCGAAAAAACCCAAGAGTAGCAAGGCAAAAAGAGAAATTGGATTTGTAAAAACTAACACGCACACTCATTAAATGCTTGGTAATCCACAAACCACCATTCACCCGCAATATTCAAAAAAACCAAGCGTGCCAAGTGTTGCTCGCCGCTTACCGTGCCGAGTTCACTCCATTCCAATACCGCGACATCAGCATATTTATCTTGGTTTAAATCAATATGGTAAAGATTAACGTTACGTGCTTTTGCTTTCTCATTGCGCCGCTCAGGATTATCACTAACCGTCAAATTAAGCTTTTGCTTAATCACCTCAAGTTTCTTGTTATCCAAGGCAGTTGCCACATACAGCACAAGCAAGGGGTCTTTCAGCTCTTTTAATTTGGCATAAGCAGACGACACACTACCGCTTGGCAAGGCAGGATAGCCAACTTGGCATCCCGCTTCATCGGCATCTTGGGTCACGGTATTGGCATTGATTTGAATTAAGCCAAGTGAGCCAGTCGCGGTAATTGGATGGGCAAACAATGGCGCACCATAGTTAACCTGCACACTACGAATATCCCAAATCGAACGCGCTGCCCCGTTCAGCCATGCTGGCTTGCCCGTAAAACTAATCGTTGCAGGCTTTTTCGACAAAGCCATTAAGGTATCTGGATTTGCCTCTGCCCCAACCAATGCCTGACTGTGCCGTTCAAATAATGACTTTTTGGCAGGAGGCAAAATGCTTTTTAAATTAAATGTTTCTAGCCATTCCTGTAACTCATTCGCAGGGGGAATGTATTGGTCAGAATTTTCAGAAACGGGCTGTAAGGTGCGCGCTTTAAAGCGTCTTAACTCATTATCTAAATTAGGTAAATCATTACGTGCTGCTTGCACAAGCTCTTTCTTCATCGCCTCAAACTCAGGGACAACAAAGCGCACTGGGGCTTGGGTGCGTTCCTGCTTTGCACGTTGCTCATCGTTCAACATCCATGAATTCAAAAACCGCCCATATGCGACAAAACGCCGTACTGAAGGCGCGACCCAGAAGGCACGGGGCAAGGCATTTTCACTGGGGACATCCGCCCCCGTCAGTTGTTTAAGGGTCAGCGGTGCAGTACCAATTAAATTGCAAGGAACGTAACCAGTATCGCTATTCTTGTCACTCGCCTTCCCGGCATCTTTGTTTTTACTACGGACTAAACACCAGCTCTCACTGCGCTTCTCAACAAGCACCGGGGTATTCACTGTCAGGTTGCCTTGTATCGCCGCTGTACGATTCGGCTCACTGCGCAAATTAACCCATGAACCATGTAGCCAATACGTATTTTTGTCGTCAGCAAAGGCCGTGTTATAGCCAGCTCCTTGGGATAAACCGCTCGCCCATAACAGCACTAGCAACTTGCTTAATTGCTTAATGTGATCCAACCAGTCATTTTCTGCTTTTCTCATGTTAGTCCCCTTTTTCTTCTTGCCTACAGCCACCTAACTATCTTGCTGATTTATCAACACTTACCAATAACATTGGTGAGAATAGTCAAAATCAAGGATTTCAGCGAGAGTGCAGCGGCAAAATTTCTGTTTTTTTTCTGGGGAAAGGTTTTTTGATAGCTATCAAGGCAATCTCGCCCTATCGCCACAACAATCTCTCCCCATGAAAACATCTACCCTCTCTCGCTTTCTCTCTGCCCCGCACCGGGTATTTTTTGCGGCTGGTGCTGGGCAAATTTTATTTCTAATGTTGTGGTGGTTTCTCCACCTTGCGCCAGCCTCTATTTGGTCTAACCTTTTTATTTCGCCAACTAAGCTAGTTCCAGCATGGCTACATGGTGGTTTAATGCTATTTGGTCTATTTCCCTTCTTCATTTTTGGCTTTTTAATGACGGCCTTACCACGCTGGATGCAAACTGGGGCCTTGTCGCCGTTGCAATTTCGCCCGCCGTTTTACTTACTCAGCCTTGGGTTTATCGCGTTTTATGGGGCAATTTTTTCTGCCGAATTGCCTATTGCTTTATTTTGGTTTGCCGGGAGTTGTGTTGCCGCCGGTTTGTGCTGGGGTACGGTTTCTCTATGGCAAAAAACGTGGTCTGCGGCGGTGGATCGTTGCCATGCGTTTTCGGTGTTATTGGCTTTAGCGTTCGCTTTAGTTGGCTGGGTGGC
>CAZOBT010000187.1:0-4733 GCA_964578025.1 uncultured Rhodocyclaceae bacterium
AGAACATCAAGGCGAAGCCGGGATTATTTACTGTGCCTCGCGGCGTAAGGTAGAAGAAACCAGCCAGCATCTCTGCCAAGAAGGCTATGTCGCACTGCCCTACCATGCGGGTTTAAGCCCAGACGTTCGTCTCGCTAATCAACGCCGCTTTTTGTACGAAGAAGGGGTGATCATGGTAGCGACGATTGCTTTTGGCATGGGGATCAATAAACCCGATGTGCGCTTTGTCGTGCATCTGGATTTACCGAAAAGTTTGGAAGCCTATTACCAAGAAACCGGACGTGCCGGGCGCGATGGCGAACCTGCGGTGGCGTGGATGGTGTATGGGATGCAGGATTTTGTCTTGCAGCAAACCCGGATTAACGAATCCACAAGTTCTGATGTACAAAAACAAGTTGAGCGGCAAAAGTTACAAGCTCTGTTTGCGTATTGCGAAACAGCGAACTGTCGGCGGCAAGCCTTACTCACCTATTTTAGTGAACACTATCCTCAGGCTTGTGGGAATTGCGATACCTGTCTTGATCCCCCAAAACTTTGGGATGCCACGATTGCCGCGCAAAAAGCCTTATCCGTCGTCTTTCGTACCAAAATGCGCTTTGGTATGGCGTATTTGATTGATGTGTTATTGGGTAAGCAGACGCAACGGATTAGTGAGAATCAGCATCAGCAATTGCCTACCTTTGGTGTGGGTAAAGAATTAAATGAAAAACAATGGCGTAGTGTGTTTCGGCAATTATTGGCACAAGGTTTATTAAGCAGTGATTGGGAAGGCTTTAGTACCTTGCAACTAACCGAAGCCGCACGCCCCGTTTTGCGTGGCGAAAGTAAAGTTTGGTTGGCGCAACGCTTACTTAAACAAGGCGACGCTAAAGCGCGTAAAGGCAGTGCCGACAACACAAGCATGTCGCTAGAAATGCAAATTTTATTTAATAAATTACGAATGTGGCGGCTACAAGTGGCCAAGGAGCAAGAAGTTCCTGCTTATGTCATCCTGCACGATCGGGCATTGCGTTTACTCTGCGAGCAGCGTCCAAAGACGTTGGCTGAATTGGTATTAATCCCCGGTTTAGGCCAAGCTAAAGTGAATCGTTATGGCACAGACCTTCTTTTTTTATGCCATGAAACCATATAACCGCTAAAATCACCCTGATTGCAAAATCTCACACTCTGAGATTTTGTTTAACTTGCGTCGCTAACTCCTTGATGTTAATTTACTTCGCCCCTTTTTAGAGCTTAGGTGGAACCGTGAAAGAAAAAATCCACTATCAATTCCGTTACCGTGCTTCGGTGTTAGCCGTTGCTTCCAGCCTAGCTTTTGCATCCTTTAGTGCGCAAGCTGCGAGCATGGGCAAGATCACGGTGTTTTCCGGTCTTGGTCAACCGCTGCGTGCAGAGGTTAATGTATCTGGTAGTAATGAAGAACTGTCTTCGATGGCTGTTCGTTTGGCTTCTTCGGAAGCCTTCGATCAGGCTGGTATTTATTATGGTGCGGCCTTAAAGGACTTGAATTTCAAGCTCGAGAAAAAAGGGAATGGACAAGGGGTTATCAAAATATCCTCAGCACGTCCGGTCAATGATCCCTTTTTAGATTTCCTCGTTGAGCTGAATTGGTCGTCAGGACGTTTGGTACGTGAATATACCTTCTTGCTTGATCCGTTAGAAACGGCAGGTAAGAACAATAATCGCCCTGTGGCGGTGGTTGATCCGAAGTCTGTTAGCCAGCCAAGCAGTATTGATATTAAGCCAGTAGCTACCCCGGTGGCTGTTACGAAGCCAGTTGCTGTTGAGCTTGCACCTGCACCTGTTTTACCTGTGGCAAAGCTTAGCGAGCCAGAGGTTGTTGCAAGACCAATCGTTGAACCTGTACCTGTTGCTCCTGTAGCGACCTTGCCCAAGTCTGAGCCTGTTGCTGTTCCAGTTGCCCCCGCTCCAGTCTTCGTAGAAGTTAAGCCATTAAAGCCACAAAGCACCGCCGAAGCGCGTTCTGAGTCACGGTTAAGCAATGTTGGCTCGGCAGCTAGCTCTACGGCGGTGACTCCGGCGGCAAATACATCGGCAATGGCGGCTAACTCAGGGATGGGCGAAGGCCAGCTCTGGCCACCTACACCCGGCAAGCGTTTGAGTAGTATGAATGGGGGGGCAAACAACGCTCTGCCTACTTCGGCAGCGGCATATAACAGCAATTCTGCTAGTAGCTTAAGTGCGCGTTCTGGTGTTTTAGCCGAACCAAATTCATTATCGAATGCTTCAAGCATTGATGCACGTTCAGAGGCGAGACTCTGGCCCCCAGAGGACAAACGTGCTGTAAACACAAAATCCAGCTCGTCCACACAAGGTTCAATGGGGATTCCTGCCCCATCAAATTCTCCAGCCTTTGTCACCGTAAAACCTCTGGATGCGAAGGGCAAGAGCTCTTCTGTTTTAGCACATGAAGCACAACCAATACCTACCCCTGTGATGCCGTCTGGTGGGGATGGGGGAGATACGCATCGTGTTGCACGAGGTGAAACGTTAGGGCGTATTGCTGCACAGAATTTGCCGCAAGGCGTGTCATTAGAGCAAATGCTGGTTAGTTTGTATCGTCAGAACTCATCCGCATTTATTGGTAATAACATTAACCGTCTGCGTACTGGAGCTGTGTTAACGATTCCCGACAAGGAAACCGCCAGTTCGATTTCACGCTCAGAGGCGAGAAAAGCGTATCGGGCGCGTGTTGCAGAGTGGCATGGCTATAAGCACAAACTAGCCAATGCAGCAGCAGATATGGGGACACGCGCTACTCAGCCAGCGCAAGCTTCTAGTGGTAAGGTAACGGGTAAGGTTGAAGAAAAGACACCTGCCCCAGCAACCAATGATCAAGTGCAAGTCTCTCGTACTAATGAAATTGGTAAGGGGGGTAAACCAAGTGCAGCAGAGAAGAAAGCCATTGCCGCTGAAGAAGCCGCGATTGCCGCAAAGCAACTGAAAGAGCTGAAAGAGAAAGAAGAGGCTCTGAAAAAGAGCAACGAGAAGTTGCAAAAGTTAACGCCAGAAATTCCGGCAAAGCCACCTGTTCCTGAACCACTCAAGCCAGGTGTGCAAAAACCAGCTGTACCGCCAGTTACCGAGCCTTCACCTCCACCTGTTGAGGTAAAGCCACCTGTACAGCCTCAGCCTCCGGTACAACCGCCTGTTCAGCCTCCTGTGACTGAACAGCCACCAGTGCAACCGCCTGCCCCACCTGTACCACCGCCGGTAGAGACTCCACCGCCGCCGCCACCTGAGGTGAAACCGCCACCTCCACCGCCCGTTCCGCCTCAGCTTGAGGAAGTTGGTATGGTGGATGAGATTATCGATAGCTTAACGGAAGACCCCTTGCCTATTGCCGTGGGTGGTGGTGTGTTAGCGGCTTTGTTGGGCTTCTTTGCCTATCGTCGTCGTCAGCAACAACAACAGGGGGATGAGCTAGATGAGTTTAGCGAAGCCCCGTTCACTGATGAGCCGCAGAGTTCGATTGAGCCATCCTCAATTGGCCCAACATCAGTCTTCCATAGCGTTGGTGGTCAAAGTGTCAACACGACACATACCCCCCCGCCATTGACCGACTTTAGCCAAGCTGGGCCAGGCACGATTGATACCGATGAGGTTGACCCAGTTGCCGAAGCGGATGTGTACATCGCTTACGGACGTGATGCCCAAGCCGAAGAAATTTTGGTCGAAGCTCTGCAAAAAGACCCACAGCGGACAATGATTTACCTCAAACTGTTGGAAATCTACGCTAATCGCAAAGATGGCAAACAGTTTGAAACCATTGCCTCTGAATTGTATGCACAGACAGGTGGTAAAGGCCAAGATTGGGAAAAAGCGGCGGCATTGGGTTTAACTGTTGATCCATCGAATCCCTTATACCGGGGAAAGCAGATGGCGGCCGCCGTGCCTCCGGCTCCGCCGCCACCGATTTTTGAGGCTCCCAAAACGCCAGTAGTTGCTCCTCCAGCTCCTCCTGTTGTGCCCGTACCGCCGCCTGCGCCACCTGTGGTAGAAAAACCATTTGTGCCACCACCTTCTCCTAAACAGGAAGAGGTGTTCCCTGCGGCGAAGGAAAGCAATAGCTTGGATTTTGATTTTGCAACAGCAACGCCAAGTCCAACCCCAGCAACACCTGTGTTTGCGCCACCACCTATGCCTCCCGCAACGCCGGTGATTACGCCACCAAGCCCGCCGCCTGTGCCACCCATGCAGGCAACGGAGGCAACATGGCCACCCCGTCCGGCGTTAAACACCGCACAAGTGCCTGCTGAGCCTAAGTTCATGCCGTTGGCTGAGGCTGAGCCGGTTATTCCTGCACCTCCACCTGTGCCTAAACCAGTTGCGCCGCCTCCTGTTACCCCCGTAACTCCAGCGTTTGCTCCTGCCGCACCAACACCAGTCACCCCATCCGCTCCTCCTGTGATGCCTGTTGCTCCAGCGGTAGAGAAGCCCGTTACCCCGCCTGCGAAAAAGCCTGATTTTGCAACGGCAATGTTGACTGGCTCTGTGTCCTTGCGTTTTAACCAGCCAACCGTTACACCAACGGCACAAAAAGCAGCAACGGCGGAAACTAACTTTACGCCGGAAGGCACGCTTATCCAGACTCGCCCTGTGCCGAAGAAGGAAGAGCCTGTGCGGGAAGAAGAAATTCCAAATCTGGATTTCGACTTTGGTAGTAGTAAATCGGGTGTTGAACAGCTAGCAACTGAGCCTGATCCGTTTAA
>CAZOBT010000188.1:0-4711 GCA_964578025.1 uncultured Rhodocyclaceae bacterium
GATCCCTCAAAAGCCCTGTGTAATTTATGCTATGTGTTGAACACGTTGAAAAAATTGAAGTGAATCAAAGTTAAAGTTGTTTGCAGTGATAAAGTTATCTGAAACTAAATTACGCCGGATGTTAAATAGGGTTTTTATCAAACGTTTCAGCGAACCAATGCCCTGATTTGCCGCCTTTTTTTTCCAGCAAGCGAATATTTTCAATGCACATGCCGCGATCTACGGCTTTGCACATATCATAAATGGTTAATAAGGCTGCACTGGTAGCAGTCAACGCCTCCATCTCTACCCCGGTACGTCCAAAACATTCAGCGGTGCTTTGGCAGTAAATCCGGCTATGTTGGCGATCAATTTCAAATTCCACCGCGACCCGTGTTAAGCCAATGGGATGGCATAGCGGAATCAAATCGGCGGTACGTTTTGCCCCTTGAATCCCTGCCAGTCGGGCAATGCCTAAGACATCGCCCTTTTTACTTGTACCCGCTTCAATCAGGGCTAAGGTACTGGGTAGCATCCGAATTGCGCCCCCCGCAATTGCGACGCGCTTGGTTTCGGCCTTGGCACTGACATCGACCATATGGGCTTGTCCAGTGGCATCAAAATGGGTGAGAGATGATTCTGAAATGGCATCTGACATAGTGTGTTTTACACCTAGAGGAGGATTTTGGGGTGCGCTATCATAGCACCATGAATACGATCCCTCGCCGCCTCGCCGCCTTGAGCTGCGCCCTTTATCTTGCTGCTACCTCTTGCTTTGCCAACAATGAGTTACCTGAATTGGGTGATCCGTCGGGGGCGAATTTGTCACTGCGTGATGAGAAACGCATTGGGCAGCAAATTTTTCATGAAATTCGTCTACGCGACCCTGATTATTTAGACGACCCAGAAATTCAAGACTACCTAAATCGCTTGGGGAATCGCCTTGTGGCGGCAACTGGTTATAGCGAAATCAAGTTTTCATTTTTCCCGATGAACGACCCGATGATTAACGCCTTCGCTACCTTTGGTGGTTATGTTGGTGTAAATACGGGGTTGATTTACGCCGCACAAAGTGAATCTGAACTTGCTGGGGTACTGGCGCATGAAATTTCACACGTCACCCAGCATCATCTCGCACGGCAAATCGAAGGGCAACGCCAAACTAGCATTGCAGCGATGGTCGCCTTGGCTTTAGCCGTGTTAGCAGCGCGTTCTAATTCTCAAGTGTCTTCCGCTGCAATTGCCTCGGTACAAGCCGGGAGTTTGCAGTCACAACTCGGCTTTAGCCGCGATTTTGAACGTGAGGCAGATCGTTTAGGCTTGCAAATGCTGCAACGCGCTGGGTTTGACCCACATGCCATGGCAAGTTTTTTCCAACGGCTACAACAAGCCACCCGTGTCTATGAAAATAATGCGCCAAGCTATTTGCGTACTCACCCGCTCACCGTCGAGCGGATTTCTGATATGCAAAACCGCACCCTTGGCCTTCCTGTGACCCCCAGCAGCGACAGCCCAGAATTTCTCTTAATCCAGGCCAAAATTCGTGCCTTACGCGGTGTGCCGAGCGAAGCGGTTAATGACATTCAATTGGCCTTGCGTGAGCAAAAACTCCCCGTTAATTTAGGCAACTACGCCTTAGCAATTGCCTATTTGCGTGGGCGTGATTTTGCGAATGCGGAAAAAGCCGTGACAGCAGCGCGGCAAGCCAAATTAGCTTCGCCCTTATTAGACCGGGTAAGTGCGGAAATTGCCCTTACGAAAGGGGATATTGACCTTGGACTTAGCCGTTATCGTGAGGCGTTAAATCGCTATCCGCATACATTAAGTTTGCTGCGGCCTTATGTAGAAGCGTTGCAACGCCATAAACGGGCGCAAGACGGTTTAAACGCCTTAGATGCCGAAAAGAAATTTAATACGACTGAGGATTTAGCCTTGCTACGTTTACGGGCGCAATTACTGGCGGATTTAGGCAAACGCGCCAGTTCGCATCGGATGCAGGGTGAGGTTTACGCACAACAGCAACAATTAGCTGCCGCGATTGAACAATTTGAATTTGCCCAACGCGCCGCCGATAGCGATTTTTATGAAATGTCGATTATTGATGCCCGGTTGCGTGAATTACGTCGTCAATTAACTGAAGAAATGCGCAGCCGCGATAAATAAATACCGTAGACATGGGGAGTAAATCCGCATAATCAGCGGTGTTCTTTCAACCTGAATAGGGAAAAATTCAATGCGTAGCTTATTGCAAAACAAATTGACGGCTCTCGCCGGAATTTTGCTGTTGTTATATTTGGGGGTCTCGTATATCCACGGTTTAATTGTGGATCGGCAAACCTATCGCCAAGAAGCGTTTAATAGCATTCAGCAGGGTTTAGCTGGGCAGCAACATTTAGTCGGCCCGGTCTTAGTGCGCGAATGTAGCGAACAGTTTGCCGCGAAAGGCAAAGACGACGCGCCACGCCGTGAGAGCTATTTTTTACGGCAAACCCCCGATAGCTTGAACATGCAAGCTGAAGCGGTCATTGAGCCGCGTTATCGTGGCATTTTCCGTATCAATAGCTTTGTGATTAAAGGCAATCTACAAGCCCATTGGGATAGAGTTTCACTAGCTCCCCCTACGAGCACCGGCGGAACGGTAAGTTGTGGTGCGGCTCGTATTGCCGTTAACCTTGCTGATCCACGCGGGATTCGCAGCATCGAATTGACCGCCAATGGGCAAGCCCTGAAAGCTCTACCTGGTTCAAGTTTGCAGCATTTAGGACGCGGTTTTCATGCCGATTTATCCACGGCATCTAGCAGCAATCTCAAGGCTGATAACACCGCCCCCTTGGATTTCAACGCAAAATTGGAATTCGTCGGTCTCGAAAACCTTGCCCTTGCGCCGATTGCCAATGACACCCGTTTTGAACTGAAGTCCGATTGGCAACACCCTTCCTTTGTCGGCAATTTCCTACCGTTAGAACGCCGTGTGGACAGCAATGGCTTTAGTGCAACATGGAAAATTCCCGCCCTCGCTACCAATGCCCCGCAACAAGTTGGCAACACGGGGCAAATCTGTCCCAGCCAAATGAGCAACGAAGGTGAGCGCAGTTGTATTGAAACCCTTGGTGTCGGCTTCATTGACCCGGTTAATAATTACGCATTAAGTGATAGGGCGAGTAAATATGGGATGCTCTTTATTTTGCTCACCTTTGTTGGTGTCTGGCTCATGGAAATCTTGCGTGCCTTGCGCGTGCATCCTTTCCAATATTTGCTAACGGGTGCAGCCTTGGCGGTATTTTTCTTGTTGTTGGTCGGCCTCTCTGAGCACTTAAACTTCAGCCTCGCCTACGCTCTCGCCACCGTAGCCTGTGTCGCGCTCTTAGCCTATTACGCCCGTTTTATGTTGGGAGATTGGCGACGCGGCGGCATTTTTGGCGCGGCAATGTTGCTGCTCTATGGTCTGCTGTATTTGCTCTTACAACTCGAACAAACCGCCTTCCTCGTCGGCTCCCTAATCATCTTCGCCGTCCTTGCCCTGCTGATGATTACCACCTCCAAAGTGGACTGGTATGCCCTCGCCGAGAAAAACAAAGACCAATGTTAATCTAATTTAGTGAGTAAATAATCACTATCGCCACAAGGCATGTTTTATGTGCTTTGTGGCGATAGGTTTTTATAGGTATTGGCTTTTTGGCTTGTTAGACCAAATTTCAGATTTAAGCCAACTGGGGGCATTACCAGTTGTTACGCTCTTCTTCCTCCTCTCTAGCCTTCTTACGTTCAGCAGCAGCAGCTTGACGTTCAGCAGCAGAAATTGCACGTTCCTCAGCCGCAGCTTGTCGGCTTTTAATGCTACTCAACATTTCTTTTTGTTTATCAGTTGCTGAATCTCCTAATCTTTCAATTGATCTACCCATGTCGGCCTCGCGTTTAGCAAGTTCTCCAGGAATTCTTTTAGCCACATCAAGGGCTATCCCTCCAACAGTGCTCCAAAATCCCATTTTCTACCTCATACCTTTCTAATTGAAATTATTTGTGATGTCGAAACGCCAAGCTTAGCGGCTGCTACAGCATTGGTTAAGGTTGGTGCTGCAATGGTGATTTCAATTTCTACAGGGTGACCATCCCCATCTCGATACTTAATTTTAAATTTGAACATAATAGGAATAATTTCCTTAAAAATTTGAGCAAAATAAAAGAGGACATTGCGCGGCATTAAGTTGCTATATCCAACATCTAGCACATGGTGTCTTACTCATGGACTTACTAAATGATTTCCTAATTAATACACCACGACTTCATCATAAAAAAAAATACCTCTTTGTCTATTTGATGGAGCGTAAAATTTCTCCCAACTTCAACCCCCCAAGGAACTCGCCATGTCTGTACAAGAAAATAACTCTGCCAATCCCGTTTTAACCCTTCCTCCTCTCACGCTGGCGGCGACCAGTGGGGGGCGGGTGGATTTGGGGGCGTTGGGGCAGCCGGTGGTTTTGTATTTTTATCCCAAAGACAGCACGCCCGGTTGCACCATAGAAGCGCAGGATTTCCGCGATCAACATGCCGAATTTGCGGCCTTAGGCTATGTCGTTTTCGGCGTGTCGCGGGATTCACTGCGTTCGCATGAAAACTTTAAGTGCAAACAAGAATTGCCCTTTGAACTGCTCTCTGACCCAGACGAAGCGTTGTGTAACGCGCTGGGCGTGATGAAATTGAAGACGATGTATGGCAAACAGGTACGAGGCAT
>CAZOBT010000189.1:0-4682 GCA_964578025.1 uncultured Rhodocyclaceae bacterium
ACTCAAGGTAATGCGGATTTGTACCAAGCCTTGCCAACCACGCATCGCGGCGGTGCTCGGGTAGTCGGTTTGTTGGCTTAATCGCTCGCTTAATACCCGAGCATACAGCTTGCCCAACGCCGGTTCGGCAAGGTCTTTCACGGCGGCAACACTTGGCACAGCGGCAGCCGTTGCAGCCGCTACATTGGGGGCTGGGGGAGTTGGAGCAGTGGCAGGAATCGGTGTTGCTGTCGTGGTGGGTGGGGCTAAGGGGCTGGGATTATTGGGGGAGCTAAGAGGAGTCGGTTTGCTCGGGCTAAGTTGGGCGGGTGTTGGTGTTGGCGTTGGTAATTTGGTCTGTTGTTTAACTAATTCGGTAGTTCTTGCTGGATCAGCCATATTTTGCTTTGGTCTTGCTTCTTGCACTGGCTGGCGCAGTTCTAGGCGTAGCGGTGCTAGGGGGGGCGTTTGTGGCGTTTCAGGGGCTTGTCGGGTGTGATACGACCATGTGGCGGCACAGGCCACGAGATGTAAGCCGAGGGAAATTAACAGGCCGCGCTGCGGTAGCGTGGGCAAACTGGGGGGGAGAGTGGTGGCGTAACTCATCAGGATTTCCCCCGTAATTGCGCCCGTTCTAAGGCAGGGTAAAGATGACCAACGCTGCGCCGATATTCGGCCTTGGCAACCGCCCATTGTGCAAATTCTGCCGGTAGGGGCAGATTCATCACCTCGGTCATGTCTAAGCCTTGGGCGGCGGCTTGCGTTAAGGTGTGTTGCAACCAGCGTAAATAAGCGCGCGTTTGCTGAATTGGTGTTGCATCGCGGCTAGGCGCACCATGTCCGGGGATCAAAACGCGAAATTCTGGCTGCTGGGTTAAAGCTTCTAAACGGTCTAAGGCCGCCAACCACTGCGTTAAATCGGCATGGGGCGTGGTCGGCGCACGTCCATGAAACACCAAATCCCCCGTAAATAACGCACCGCTATGGCGATCAAAGAGCACCAAATCTGCCGCACTATGTCCTGATAGACTGAATAATTCCAAGGCATGATTACCCAAGTCCCATCGGCCTAAAACGGCAGTTTGTGTCGGTAAGACCAATTCGGTATCGCGCATGGCATCACCGTTGAGCCGATACATGTTTTCAAGGAAAGCCGCCCCTTCTGCGTGCAGGGCGTGCTGCGTTTCTGGCAGGGCGAAGAGTTGAGGCGCGGCAAAGGCTTGATTGCCTAAGACGTGATCGGGGTGATGGTGGGTGTTGAACACGCGCAAAATCGGGCGATCAGTCGTTTGGGCAATCAATTCACGCAAGGCCATGCCATACCGCCATGAAGGGCCGCTGTCGATAAGCACTACCCCCGCTTCGGTGACAATGAAGCCGGTATTGACAATATTGCCGCCATTTTGCGGGCTGAAATCTTCGTTTTTGCCTTGCAGCACATACACCGTTGGCACAAGTTCTTGCGCCTGCAAAGCATAATCAAAGGCGGCGGCATGAAGTTGTGGCGGACACAACGCCAACACGCCAAGCACGGTAGAGAGCAACGCAGAAAAATAGCGCATGGTATTTATCCTTTTCCCTAGCTCTTAGTCCGCTGCTTCCAGCGTTTGCGCCAAGGTATTGCCATTGTTATCACGCCCACTGATGTGCAAGCTGCCAAGGTCTGGGGGCAAATTCAGAGTGAATAAAGGGTTTTCGCTGACGGGTTCGCGCGGTTCGATACGCATTAAGACCTTGCCTGCACTGTCTTTAATGCTGAGTTCGGTCAGGTGAAAGGCTGGAATCCCCGCACTTAAACCGGTATCCATTGGGTGAATAATACGTAAGCGCAAACGTTGCCCACTTGGGCCATCTGGGGCGGATTGCCAGCGACGGCTAGAGACTTCGTTCAGACGGCGCAACCAATCGGGCGAGGCCGAGCCAGTCGATGGCACGGTACATCCACCTCCAGCGGTGTTCACCCATGTGCCACCAACATGCCACACCCCATCGGCTGTCCGCGCTGCTGCCCGCACCGGGGTGGATTGTTGCAATTTCACGCGTAGCCCCAAATACGCCGGAGCCGCGTCAGGGTAGAAGCGGGCAATTTCGGTGATCGGATTAAAGTCGGCAAAAATCAGCACCTCGGTAATCTGCCTCAGCTTGCCGCCCTCCCCCGTCGCATTGCTTAAAGCACTGGCATCGACTGTAATTGGCACATTCAGCGGGTTTTCCCCGATTTCTGGGGCAATGACTTTAACGCGCGGGTCAAATACGACCTGCGCAGCGGCTTTGCTGGCGGGCTTGTGTGCCGCAAGTTCGTTGGTGGCTTTGGTGGTTTTGCTTGTTTTCGTACTGGTACTGCTTGGCGGTAGCGCGGCAATTTTTTTATCGGACGTGAGAAAAAATTGCTTTTGCATATCCAACCAACGTGGTGAATCTAAAGGATCGTGGTTGGCGGCGACGCTACTGACGGTGTAGGCATACAAACTGCATAGCCCAAGGCTAAGGTGTGCCAAGACAGCAAGTAGGCTACGGCCTAACACTCGCCGCTGTTTTGGTAAGGTAGAAGAAGGAGGGGCAGACAGCGTGGACATTGGGTCTCCAATTTTTTGTGTTTTTTGTTGCCGACTAACTTGCAAAGGCCATGCCGCCCCGCTGTTGTACGAGCTTAAACACAAAAAATTCTATAAAAACCAATGTTTATCAAGGAGTTAGCAGACGTTTGCTGAGGTGATTTATCGCAAGCTGAGTCGGCAGTAGGCTGCCTGCTCTTGGGCAAGTGTCCCGCTTTGGCACACCTGATGCGATTTGAAACAGGGAAATTTTTGCCCTGTCACAGGCTGATTCGTCGATTTTTCTGCGTTTTGCACACCAAAAAACCTGCAACTCCTTGTTTTCTTAATGCCTTTCTTGCATTGCGCCGGGAATTTTTCCCGGTTTGGCACAGCTCTTGCGCCTACGCTCTCCACCACGACGATTCCCTGGCACGGCACGCGTGGCCTTTCTTTTGGAAAATTTACCGAGAACCTCTGCGCCTTGGCGCACTGGCGCAAAAGGAGACAAATCCATGCAAGACAAAAAACACAAAACTCGTTCCCTCGCCCTGACGGTGATTGCCGCTGCGGTGTTGGGTTTAGGCTTGGGTCAAGCCAACGCTAAAGGCGTAACAGATGCCGACATCAGCAAAGATGCTGTTAGCACTGGCGACGTATTGACTTGGGGGATGGGACAACAAGGGCAACGTTTTAGCCCCTTGACGCAAGTGAATACCCAAACCGTAAAGAACCTCGTCCCCGTGTGGTCGATGTCTTTCGGTGGTGAAAAGCAACGTGGGCAAGAATCTCAGCCCGTGATTAGCGATGGCAAGATGTTCGTCACCGCTTCGTACAGCCGTTTATTTGCTTTGGATGCCAAGACAGGTAAAAAACTGTGGAAGTACGAACACCGTTTGCCCGATGGCATCATGCCTTGCTGTGACGTGGTTAACCGTGGCGCGGCTCTGTATGACAACCTCGTGATCTTCGGTACGCTGGATGCGCAACTGGTGGCCTTGGATCGTGATTCTGGCAAGGTAGTATGGAAAGAAAAGGTTGAAGATTACAAAGCGGGTTACTCCTTAACTGCCGCTCCGCTGATTGTGAAAGGCATGTTGATTACCGGCGTTTCTGGTGGTGAATTTGGGATCGTCGGTAAGGTCGATGCGCGTGATCCCAAAACCGGCAAGCTGATCTGGACGCGCCCCGTGGTAGAAGGCCATATGGGTTACAAGGCCGATGGCGCAGGGAATTTGGCAGAAAACGGTATTTCTGGCACAACCAATGCCACATGGCCGGGCGATTTGTGGAAAACCGGGGGGGCAGCCACGTGGAACGGCGTTACCTATGACCCCGAAACCAATCTGATCTTCGCTGGTACAGGCAACCCCGCTCCGTGGAACAGCCATCTCCGTCCTGGCGATAACCTGTTCTCCTCCTCCACCGTGGCGATTGATGCCGATACCGGCAAAATCGTGTGGAATTACCAAACGACTCCGCATGATGGGTGGGATTTTGACGGCGTAAACGAATTCGTTTCCTTCGATTACAAAGACCCCAAGACAGGCAAAATCGTCAAGGCCGGGGGCAAAGCTGACCGTAACGGCTTCTTCTTTGTGATTGACCGCACCAACGGTAAATTCATCAAAGCCTTCCCCTTCGTGAACAAGACGACGTGGGCAAAGGGCTTTGACGACAAAGGCCGTCCTCTCTATGTCAACGAGAATCGCCCCGGCGACCCCAATGCAGGCGATGGCAAGAAAGGCAGCAACGTCTTTTCTGCTCCCTCTTTCCTCGGTGGCAAAAACCAAATGCCAATGGCTTACAACCCCAAAACTGGCCTGTTCTATGTCCCTGCGAACGAATGGGGCATGGACATTTGGAACGAACCCGTTTCCTACAAGAAAGGCGCGGCTTACTTAGGGGCTGGCTTCACCATCAAAGCCTTGAACGACGACTACATCGGCGCAATGCGTGCAGTTGATCCCGCCACGGGCAAAGTAGTTTGGGAAAACAAAAACTACGCGCCCTTGTGGGGTGGTGTGATGACCACCGCTGGCGGTCTGACCTTCTACGGTACGCCAGAAGGTTACTTGAAAGCCTTGGATGCCAAGACCGGGAAAGAATTATGGTCGTTCCAAACTGGCTCTGGTGTTGTTGCACCACCGGTGACATGGGAACAAGACG
>CAZOBT010000190.1:0-4663 GCA_964578025.1 uncultured Rhodocyclaceae bacterium
ACCTTGCCCCCGGTGACGACGTAATTGGCATTTTGCCCTTGCACCTGATTGCCCACGTCTGTGCCAATGGCGGGCGGTTTTTTAGCTTGGATTTACAAGTCCCCCCCGAATTGCGTGGGCAAGAGCTAAACCTAGCGCAAATGACAGCGTGCGGCGCGGCGATTACCGAATATGTGGTGATGAAGCAGTGAATTAAGTAGAAAAACCCACAAATTCTTTTTGCATTAAGTTTATTTTTGGAGCGTTAAGATGAAAATTGATGTGTTGTTAGTTTCTGAGCAAATTATTGCTAATTTAATCCCGAGTTTAATGTCTCGACCCGATAAGGTTTGCTTGGTCTGTACGCCAGAAATGCTCAAAAAAGGCGAACAATTAAAGGCTCTCTTTTCTGACTTTGGCATTACCACCGAAGAAGTACGAGAAATGCCAGATACGGGGATGATGGCGATTACCCGTTATGCGGAAGCATTAATCGCATTGTTGCAAGAAGTGTATCCAAATTGCGAATTAAGATTAAATGCCACTGGTGGAACAAAATTAATGTCATTTGGTTTTATGGATGCGTTTCGCCGTCATGGTTTACCGGCAATTTATACCGATACCGCCCATGCCCGTATTGAAGTTTTACCCGATCAGCAAGGTAATGTAGCAGAGCCACAGGCGATGTCTGATGTACTAGACGTTAAGGCTTACTTGCAAGCGCAAGGGTTTCACTACCAAAGTGCCACATCGGATGAACCCGCTTGGCAAGAGACCTTCCGCGCTCGTCAAAGTACCGCTCGCTTTTTGGCGAATAACGCGATGAATTTGGGGGCATTCTTTTCGGTGCTTAATGGCATGGCAGCAAGCGCGTTAGAGCAGCTAGATAAAGAGGGTAATTTACTGCACCCCGTCCAAACCTTTAAGCGTCAGCCAATGGGCGCATGGGCAAAAGCCTTGCGGATGGCTGAGGAAGATGGCTTGATTACTTGGGATGGCGGGTTGGAATTACGCTTTAGTCATGCCGAAGCCGCCAAGTTCTTAAATGGTATTTGGCTGGAAGAATATGCCTATGCGGCGGCTAAAGATGTCGGCTTATTTGATGTGGCCAGTAGTGTCAATGTGCAGCCGACTGCAAATACCAAGAATGAGTTTGATCTGTTGGCTTGTGATTGCAATCAGTTGTTATTCATTGAATGTAAAACACTACGCTTTAAGCCTAACGAGAATGACAACGAGCTTACGTATAAGATTGACGCTTTAAGTACGCAAGCGCGTGGTTTGTTTGGTAAAACTTGGCTACTCTCGGCACAAGAACCCACTCAAGTTTTGTTGGAGCGTGCAGAGAAAAGCCATATCCGCCTCATTGGCCCCAAGCAGCTTGCCAACTTGGCATCTATGCTTACCGCGTGGCGACCCAGCTCACAGAAGCAGAGCTAATCCCACCCCCACCCGGAAACGCCCCCGCTGCTCCGGGTGGTTTTTAGACCAAAGTAAAAATTAGCGTATAATCCATGCCATTCTTGGTTTTTATTCATCAAGACCAAATGTAGTTTAATTCATGCCATTTGCTTCATGTTGATTTTGCTGTTCTTGTAATTTTTGTTGTTAATTTTGATTTCATTTTTATCATTAAAAAACATAAGTCCACGACAATGACAATTCTTCGTCAACCCCCTTTACAACATCTTGAATATAAAGCAGAATTCGCGCCCTAGAGTTTCATTCCAGCCCTGATTTCAAAGGGATTAAGACTGTAATTCATCAGGTGTCGTCATCATATCGTCGTTTCATTCCAGCCCTGATTTCAAAGGGATTAAGACATCGCAGATCCAACCGGCAGAACGCAGTGTTTGTGTTTCATTCCAGCCCTGATTTCAAAGGGATTAAGACCCACCGAGCTTTGAGTGAGGGGTGTTTATTTTCGTTTCATTCCAGCCCTGATTTCAAAGGGATTAAGACCGAGTCTTTTTTTGTTTGTGTAGATATACATGTTTCATTCCAGCCCTGATTTCAAAGGGATTAAGACTGTACTCGGTGTACAGTTCATAAATGTATTAATGTAGCAATTCAGCCCTGATTTCAAAGGGATTAAGACGGTACTCTTCCAACCCCAAAGAACTGGAAAACGTGTAGCAATTCAGCCCTGATTTCAAAGGGATTAAGACGAAACATAAAGCCCCATTTTTGGGGCTTTTGTTTTTTGCGGCAGCATGAACCCCCTCCCCCCTGCGGGGTACTCCCCCTTGGCAGGGGGAGAGCTTTAAGCACTTCTTTAACCATTTGATTTTGTGATGTTTTTAACTCCCCTCCTTAGTCAAGGAGGGGTACGCCGGAGGCGGGGGGTGGTTGGTTTTTTTCACCATCTGGTGGAATAAGTCCTCGTTTTTGCACCTGTTGTACAATGCGTCCATCGACAGACGTTATGCACAGGAGCTGCCATGAAAGAGGTCTTTAGTCCGCGCCAAGAAGCCCGCCAACTCGCCGCTGAATTAGCTCGCGGGGGGGAAGGGGCGGTGTATCCCTTAGCCGATCGGGATAACGTGCTGGTTAAGGTTTACCACCCCGAGGTGCTGCAAAAACGCGGTACAGAATTACGCGCCAAGATTGAAGCCATGCAGCATTGCACCCAGCTTGGACAAGCGGCGGTGAGCTGGCCTCGGATGTCGGTCTTTGCGGCGGATGGGCAATGGTTAGGTTATGCCATGCGCCGGGCAAGCGGTGTGCCAATGGCAAAATTAGCCCATGCCGTGTTGTATCAAAAACACTTTCCCCAGCTTGACCGCGTGGCCTTAGTCGCCTATCTGCGCCATTTCCTCAGCAGCCTGCGCCATCTGCATCAACAAGGCATTTATGTGGGGGATTACAACCTCAATAACTTGTTATGCGACAGCCAAACGCAACAGGTCAATTTGATTGATTGCGATAGCTACCAGCTTGAAGCCCAAGGGCAATTTTTCCCTTGCCCAGTCGGTAGCCAAGACATGACTCCGCCCGAACATCATGGCGTAAATTTCAGCCAAATTCGCCGCAACGAATCAAGCGAACTGTTTTCTGTGGCGATTGTGCTGTTCAAATGCCTCATGCTCGGTCGCCATCCCTACGATGCGATTGGCGGCGAAGACCCGGTAAAGAACATTGTGGCGGGCAAATTTCCGTATGGCATGGGTAATAACGGCATTCCGCAAGGCCCGTGGTACAACGTCTGGAGCCATATGCCACATCGCCTAAAAAGCCTGTTTATTCAAACCTTTCAAGACGGTGCGCACCAGCCCCAAGCTCGCGTCAGCCTTGACGAATGGCGCGACGCACTCAAGTTGTATCAACAGGAATTAGGCAAAGGCTGGCACGCCGCCGCCATGCGCCCTGACCAGCCAAAAAGTAAAGCCTATCGCGGCAACAACAGCCAAAACAACAGCCGGATTTAAAGGCCATTTCTTGGCTTTCCCCCATCTTAATTAACGCAAATTTCAAGGAGAAAACCATGCGTGATTTATTCCCCGCTACCCACAATGACCTGATCGAAAATCCTTCCCCCCGCTGCGCCTGTATGTTGGTGCTGGATACCTCTGGCTCGATGGATGGCGCACCCATTGCCGAACTCAACGAAGGCTTACGCTTGTTTATTGAAGAAGTGCAAAACGATGAACTGGCGGCCTGTTCGGTCGAAGTTGGCGTGATTACCGCCGGGGATTATGTTTCTGAAGTCTTGCCATTTACCACGGCGATGCAGATTCAAGGCGTTGCCCCACTCAATGCTTCTGGCGTAACGCCGTTGGGGGGAGCAGTGAATCTGGCCTTGCAACGCTTGGACGAGCGCAAAGCCGAATACAAACGCGCCGGGGTAGCCTATTACCAACCGTGGTTAGTGGTGATTAGCGACGGTGCGCCCACCGATGGCAATGTCTGGGTACAAGCCGCTGCAAAGGCACAAGGCTTGGCGCAAAGCCGTAAATTGGTGTCCTTAGCCATTGGCGTACAAGGGGCAGATTTAAGCACCTTAAGCCAATGCTCTAGCCGCCCAGCAAAAGCCTTGGCTGGCCTGAAGTTCCGCGAGTTCTTCCAATGGCTCTCTGCCAGCATGAGCCGCGTCTCCCAGTCCAATTCCACGGCAGCCACGGTGAATTTACCGCAAACCGACTCATGGGATTCGATTTAATGTGGGCTTGGTTACAGGCGTATTTATCCATTTTTTCTGGGGGGCGTAAGATGCAGACCAAAGCAAAAAAAAGTAAAAATCGTGTCAGTAAAGCCCATCCAGCGGACAAGGTAGCGTTGTTGACATCCTCTAGACCAACGCTAGCGCAAACGGAGGTAAGCCCCGTGGAACAGACCAGCAACAACGCGCTTGCCGCGCCAGAAGCAAGCACACCAGACCCAGTGCTTGCCCCCGCGTTGCCTGCGCCCAGCCCAGAGACACCGCCAGAATCAGTCGTTGCTGCTGCACCAGAACCAGTCGCCGCTATCGCGACAGCGGAAACCACCACCGCGCCGCCTACCCCCTTACCCTCGCCACGCGATAACTGTACGGCGGGGGCATGGGCGGGGATGGAAGAAGCGGTAGTTGGTTTGGCACATCGGGCGCGGAATCAACCCTGCCAAGATGCGGTGCAACTGAAAGTACACCCTCGCCCGATTTTGGTCTTAGCCGATGGGGCAGGCAGTGCCAAGCTGTCCCACTTAG
>CAZOBT010000191.1:0-4658 GCA_964578025.1 uncultured Rhodocyclaceae bacterium
AGGTTGTGCCGAATCAGTTACTTTGTGAAATTACTGGCCCAGCTCGCGTGTTATTAACCGCCGAGCGCAGTGGCTTAAATTTTCTGCAATTACTCTCCGGGGTAGCGACTAAAACCCGTTACTACGCTGACATGGTGGCGGGGACAAAAGCGCAAGTCGTTGATACCCGCAAAACCTTGCCCGGCTTGCGTTTAGCACAAAAATACGCGGTGCGCATTGGTGGCGGCGGTAATCACCGCTTAGCGTTGTGGGATGCGATTTTGATTAAAGAAAATCATATTTTGGCGGCAGGCGGTATTCCACAAGCCTTAGCGATGGCACAAGAAATTGCCGCACACGCACAAGATCGCTGCAAATTTATTCAAATTGAAGTGGAATCCTTGGATGAGCTGCAATTAGCCTTGGATTCTGGGGCGAAAATGGTCTTGTTGGATAACTTCAGCCTCGACATGCTGCGTGCTGCTACAGCAATCAACCAAGGCCGTGCCATTTTAGAAGCCTCGGGTGGTGTCAATGAATCCACGTTACGCGCCATTGCCGAAACTGGCGTGGATCGTATTTCGATTGGTACGCTGACCAAGGATGTGGTGGCCTTGGATTTGTCGATGCGTTTTGCCAATTAGCCAAAGTCGTCAGTTAGCGATTGGCATGTTGCAAAAAATTACTTTTAGGTAGCCGAACTTCTGTAAAACTTGCTTTTCCAACCAAGACATTTATCACAACAGTCGGAGACAACATCATGCCAAATCGCTTAATTTCTAGCATTATTGCTCAACAAACGCCCGTCATTGCTGACAAATCAACCAGCGTGTTTACCGCTGCTACGCTGATGACTCAGCATAAGGTGAGTGCAGTGATGGTGGTTGATGCAGGTCAGTTGATTGGGATTTTTACGGAACGTGATTGCTTATCACGGGTAATTACGCAGCATAAAGACCCACAAACTACCACGGTAGAAGAAGTGATGACAGCTAGCCCTATTACTATCGCAAGTAGTCGCCCCTTAGGCCATGCCTTGCACATGATGAACGACTACGGTTTTCGCCATATGCCGATTGTGGATAATGGTGTCCCTGTTGGCATTATCTCTGCCCGCGATGCGTTAGGAATTGACATGATGGCGTTTGAACGTGAATTACGGCAACGTGAAGAAATCACCGAATTACTCGGTTAAATTCATCGCTTAATAATCGAAGGGAGGTGCAAACCTCCCTTTATTTTTTGGAATTTTTTTGGAATTGCTCCATGCCTTTATTGATTGCTTTTACGCAATTATTACTCTTTCAGCTTGCCGGGGAATTGATTACTGGGCTAACACATCTCCCAATTCCTGCCCCCGTGTTAGGGTTTGCCTTGCTCTTTTTGTTTTTGATTTGGCAAGGTGAAGTTAATGCCAATTTACAACATACCTGCAATCATCTTTTGCAGAACTTATCTTTACTTTTTATTCCCGCCGGGGCTGGGGTGATGCTGCATTGGCATCGCTTACAAGAAGAGTTATTGGCCTTATCTGTCGCTGTGGTGATAAGTACCGTTATTGGCATGTTAGTCACTGCCTTGGTTTTAAAAATGCTGCTTGGTAAGCAGCATTTAAATTAGCTTACTTCTTATTCTTATGTTTTCTCCAGAAACCTTTATTTTTCTCAGTAAATTAAGCAGTAGTCCTTTATTTGGCTTAACCTTGACCCTGCTGGCTTATTTAATTGCCATGCGTATTTACCGTTATTGTCGGCAAAGCCCTTTAGCGAATCCGGTATTGATCGCTATGTTATTAGTCGTGCTCTTTTTAATCCTGAGCAATACTTCGTATGAAAGTTATTTCCAAGGGGCGCAGATGGTACATTTTCTGCTGGGCCCGGCGACGGTGGCTTTAGCGATTCCGCTGTATGCCCAATGGCAACGCCTAAAACGCATGGCAGCTCCTTTGTTACTCGCGCTGGTGGCTGGCTCGCTTGCCGCCATTTTTTCGGCGATATGGTTAGCTAAGATGTTAGGTGCAAGTAAAGCCAGTGTCTTGTCGCTTGGCCCCAAATCAGTCACTACCCCAATTGCGATGGGAGTTGCCGAGAAAATTGGTGGCATTCCCTCGTTAACGGCGGTAATCGTAATTATTACGGGCATTATTGGCGCGGTGGGTGGGCGTAAGTTGTATCAGCTTTTGCGCATTGACGATCATGCCATTCAAGGTTTTGCGATGGGGGTTGCCGCGCATGGCATTGGTACAGCACGCGCCTTTCAAGTCAGTATGACATGCGGGGCATTTTCGGCTTTGGCAATGGGCTTAAATGGCTTATTTACGGCGGCATTATTACCGTATTTACTCCAATGGCTACCCTTGTTTTAAATTTGCGCTTTATCTGTAGCTATTTTTTATTCCTATTTTCTCTTTGGGAGGCGTATGAAACGTAAAGCTTTATCCAGTGCGGTTCTCTTTGCTGTTATCCATTTTGCGGCGATGCCTAGCTTTGCCGATGGTGTTACGGTTGGCAATCCCTCCACCGTCGCCAAATTAGTTCCCGCTAAGCAATTAGAAGATCAAGCTGGGGTGCAATATGAGGAATTAAAAAAACAAGCGGTGCAAAAAGGCGTATTAGGCGAAGCCAATAGCCCACAAGTCGTGCGATTAAATCAAATTGCCCAGCGCATTATTCCGTTTTCGACTCGCTTTAATCCACGCGCAAAAGAATGGAAGTGGGAAATTAGCTTAATTAAATCCAAGCAAATCAATGCCTTTTGTATGCCAGGCGGCAAAATCGCCTTTTATACTGGGCTATTAGAAGGCTTGCAATTAAGCGATGACGAAGCAGCGATTGTCATGGGGCATGAAATTGCCCACGCGCTGCGCGAACATGCCCGCGAACGCCTTGCCAAAACGCAGTTAACGCAATTAGGGGCATCAGTATTGGGTAGCATTATTGGCAAAGGCCAATACAGCGATTTATTCCAAATGGGCGGTAAATTATGGACGCTCAAATTTTCGCGGGATGATGAAAGCGAAGCCGATGTGGTTGGCCTTGATCTTGCTGCCCGTGCAGGTTACGACCCGCGTGCCGGGGTGAGTTTGTGGCAGAAAATGAGTGCTGCGAATAAAGGTGCGCCACCTCAATGGCTCTCCACTCACCCCGCCGGGGAAAACCGCATCAAGGAAATTGAAAAGCATCTCCCCGAAGTCATGCCCCTCTACGAAAAAGCCCGCCGGGTAAGTTAATGAATTTAATGTGGTTTCTACCATGACTGACCTCTTCACCTCCCCAAACAACCATCGCCCCCTCGCCGAACAACTGCGCCCGCGTACCCCCGCCGAAGTGATTGGGCAGCAACATTTGTTAGGGGCGGGGAAGCCCTTGGCCTTGGCCTTTGCGGCAAAGCAGCCGCATTCGATGATCTTATGGGGGCCGCCCGGTGTGGGCAAAACGACCTTGGCGCGGTTGATGGCAGAGGTGTTTACCTGCGAATTTATCGCCCTGTCGGCAGTGTTTTCCGGGGTGAAAGACATCCGCGAGGCCATGCAGCAGGCCGAAGCATGGCAGGCGCAGGGCAAGCAAACCTTGTTATTCGTCGATGAAGTGCATCGCTTCAACAAAGCGCAACAAGATGCGTTTTTGCCTTATGTCGAAGCCGGGACAGTGGTATTGATCGGCGCGACCACCGAAAACCCGTCGTTTGAAGTCAATTCCGCCCTGCTATCACGCGCTGCCGTGTATGTGTTGCAGCCGTTATCTAGCGACGAATTAGCGCAACTTCTCGCCCGTGCTGCGACTTTACTCAGTCTTAATTACAGCGATGCGGCGGCAACAGCTTTAATCGGCCTTGCCGATGGTGATGGGCGTAAGCTGTTGAATTTATTAGAGCAATTGCACACCGCCGCGCAAGTTGCCCACATTACGACCTTAGAGGCCGATTTTGTTGGCGCGACTTTGGGCGCAAATTTGCGCCGTTTTGATAAAGGGGGCGATGCGTTTTATGACCAGATTTCCGCCTTGCATAAATCGGTACGCGGCTCGAATCCTGATGCCGCCTTGTATTGGTTGTGCCGGATGTTGGACGGTGGGGCTGATCCGAACTATTTAGCGCGGCGGATTGTGCGCATGGCATGGGAAGACATCGGCCTCGCCGACCCCCGCGCCCTGCAAATCGCCAACGATGCCGCCACCACTTACGAACGCCTTGGTAGTCCCGAAGGCGAATTGGCCTTGGCGCAAGCGGTGTTGTATTTAGCCATTGCCGCCAAAAGTAACGCCGGGTACAAGGCATATAAGCAAGCCAACGCCTTCGTCAAACAAGACCAAACCCGCCCCGTCCCCCTCCACCTACGTAACGCCCCCACCAAGCTGATGCAAGACCTCGGCTACGGTCACACCTACCGCTACGCCCACGACGAACCCCAAGCCTACGCCGCAGGCGAAACCTACCTCCCCGAAGGCATCCCCCCCCAAAACTGGTATCAACCTGTTCCCAGAGGCTTAGAAATTAAGATTGGGGAAAAATTGGAGATGTTGAGGAAATTGGATAGGGAAGCGGGGAAAAATAGACCAAATTAAAAATTGGCTAATAAAGCCTATTAAACCTTGCTTATGACATTATAGACCAAATAGAATGTGCTTAGATTTACGATGGCTTTAACGGGGAAAAATGGATCAGTTGGATGATGGGGCTTT
>CAZOBT010000192.1:0-4641 GCA_964578025.1 uncultured Rhodocyclaceae bacterium
CTTGCTTTTCTATCGTTTCTGTACGAATTCTGCTTTTTTGTTAAGAAATGTGATTTAGCCTTTTATTTGGCTTTTTCTGACTTTTTCTTGTGCCACAATCCCGCATCTTTTCGTTTTTAGGGAAGCGATTGTGGCGACGATGGTGACAACTTCTCCCGATTTTTACGCCTTGTCCCGCTTGGCCTTTGGTGCGAATCCAAGCAGTGCGGCGGAATTGGCGCAAGAGGGTTTGCGGACGTGGTTAGATAAGCAACTCCGCCCCGATGATGCAGCCGATGTTGAATGTAATCAACGCCTTGCCAATCTGCGGCTGCGCATCAAATATGGTGAAAATAAAGACTGGCCTGCGCTCGATGAGTTGCGCCCTTTGCAGTGGCTGGATGCTCCTTTAGAAAAAGCCTGGACAACATTGGGGCAACCGCCGAAACCCTTGGCACATCAAGAGCGGATTCGCCCACGGATTGAAGTGGCAATTGCGACGGTGTTGCGGGCGGTGTATAGCCGCTGGCAGTTGCGCGAAGTGCTGTGTGACTTTTGGCATAACCATTTCAACGTCAATGCCTTTGATGTCAATGTCGGCGTGGGATTGCCGCATCTGGATCGTGAAATTATTCGTCGCCATTGTTTTGGCAATTTTCGCACCATGTTAGAAGACGTTGGGCGGAGTCCAGCGATGTTGTGGTACTTAAACAACCGTTCTTCGCGCACCGGTGCGCCAAATGAAAACTATGCGCGGGAATTGTTTGAACTGCACACTCTCGGGCGTGATGCCTATTTGAATGGCTTATATAACCGTTGGCGTGATGTTCCCGGTGCGAACAAAGGTAAGCCTGCCGGGTATATTGACCAAGATGTGTATGAAGCGGCGCGGGCGTTGACCGGCTGGGCGGTGGAGGATGGTAGCGGGCTGGGCGGGGGGCAAAGTTTGCCGAAAACTGGCAAATTTACCTACGTCGAGTCGTGGCATGACAACTACCAAAAGCGCGTGTTAGGCGTGGAGTTTGACCCTTACCAGCCACCACTTGCCGATGGGCGCAAAGTCCTTGATCTGGCAGCTTACCATCCAGCAACGGCACTGTTTTTAAGTAAGAAACTCTGCCAACGCCTTGTGGCAGACCAAATCCCTGATTCTTTACTTAACTCAACAGCCAAGGTCTTTATGGAGCATCGAAATAGCTCAGACCAAATTGCCCGGGTGATTACACATATTGTCCTCTCCAAAGAATTTGCCCGCACCCGCAATGCCAAGGTGAAACGACCTTTGGAATTAGTTACCAGTTTTGTTCGGGCCATTGGGGGCTTAGGTCACGACTTTAGTCCAACGGAAGGCTTACTGAATGAAATGGATGCAGCGGGGCAACGTTTATTTGGTTGGCCGACTCCAACCGGGCATCCTGATGTGGCAAGCCATTGGTTAAGTGCAAATGGGATGCGGCGGCGGTGGAATTTGATTGCGGGTTTAACCGAAAACTGGTGGGGTACAGGGGCGTTTGACCCAATGGCAAGTGCGACGCTTGCCAAGCTTAACAATGCCCAATTTGCCGAACAATGGACAACACGACTGTATGGCGAAGCCCGCCCAGAGCTGGCGGCAGAGTTGTTAAAAGCCGGGAATCTCAACCCTACGCAGCCGATGAATCAAGCGGCAATGGCACGGCGCGTTGTGGCGTGGGCGGGGATGGCTCCTGATTTTCAAGTACGCTAAACAAAAGGATAAGCACATGAAACGGCGTGAATTTCTCCGGGCAGCGGGGGCGGCTGGGTGTATGTTGGCGGGCGAAACCTTAGTCCCCGGTCTCAGCAATTTGGCCTTTGCCGCTAATTCTGGTAGTTACGATGGCAATAACGCCCCGTTGCTAACCATCGTCTTTTTACGCGGTGGGGCCGATGGTTTGCATTTGGTTGCGCCAACGGCGGATGCCGATTATGTCGCCGCTCGCCCCCCTGAATTACGCATTGCTGAGAGTGGGGACAAAGCCGGGCTGTTATTGGAGCGTAGCCTTAATCCTAATTTAGGCTTTCGCTTGCATCCCGAAGCCGCGCCATTACATGCCTTATACCAAGGCAAACGCATGGCGGTTTTACATGCGATTGGGCTGAGTGATGGCACTCGTTCGCATTTTGTGGCGCAAGACATCATGGAGCGCGGTTTAGGCACAGAAAAACAACTTAGCCAATCCAGTCAAAATGTTGCCCTTGGTTGGTTAGCCCGCGCCGTGCCCAATACCCATGCGATTGTGCCTGCCTATGCGGCGACCTCGGCGGCGGTGCTGGCTTTGCATGGCAACAATCGCGCCTTATCGACCCCAGATATTTCTGGCGGTTTAGGTTTGCCGTGGGGCAACGCGACGATGAATTTCTTGCGTGGGCAAGCGAATAGCAATGATTCGGTGGTACATCGTGCCACACAGGTTGCCCTATACACCTTGGATAGCGTTGAACGCCAAATGCCGCGTGATGCTAATAACAAAATCCTGCCCTATAAACCCGATGGACGCGCCAATTACGATGGGGCGGGCGAGTTAACGCGCAATTTAGCCTCGGTCGCACGTTTGGCAAAAATGGATGTCGGGCTGCGCGTGGCCTGTGTCGATCATGGTGGTTGGGATACGCATGAAGGCCAACCAGGCCGTTTTGCGAATCAAGTCAAACAGTTATCCCTTGGGCTGGCAGCGTTTCATGAAGACATGGCAGCAGCAAATCGCCCCGTATTAACCATTGTCATGACTGAATTTGGACGGCGGGTACGCGCCAATAAGAGCGGAGGCACCGATCATGGACATGGCGCATGTTGGTTGGCTTTAGGCGATGGCGTGCGTGGCGGGGCAATGTATGGACGCTGGCCTGGCCTCAGTACGGCGCAAATGGATCAAGGGGTGGATTTAGCCGTGACCACTGATTATCGGAATATCCTTGCCGAAGCCTTGCGCGTCTGCGCCCTAGGCAATCCCGCCACGGTATTCCCGGAATTTCGTGGCGGCAATCCCTTGGGATTTACGACAATTTAGCGGCTGCACTGAATAAGCCTTGGTCAAATTCGTATCCCGCCGTATCCTGCCGGGCTACTTATTGAAGAGACCGCTATGGCAACCTTATCCTCCACTACTCCCCACGCAGAACATTTCATTCCGGGCAAAGATGCTTCCCTAGAAAGCTCCATCGCTACCATGCAAGCTGGCTTACAAAAGCTCGGCTTTACGCTTGAAGAGCGTTCTTGGCTCAATCCGGTGGCTGGCGTATGGTCAGTGCATATTCGGGACAGCGATTGCCCCTTGTTGTTCACCAATGGCAAGGGCGCGAGTGAAGCGGCGGCGCGTGCCAGTGCCTTGGGTGAGTTCTTTGAACGCTTGTCCTGTAATTATTTTTGGAATCATTACTACCTTGGGCAACAACAGGCCGCAGCGGATTCTGTGCATTATCCGCAAGAGAAATGGTTTCCATTAGGCGCAAGTGACGCTTGGCCGAGTGGCTTGCTCACCCCCGAATTACACGAGCTATACAACCCCGATAGCAGCATTCCCGCTTCTGCCTTGGTCGATATGAATTCCGGCAATGCTGAACGCGGCATTTGCGCCATTCCCTATACGCGGCAAAGTGACGAAGCCGAGGTATTTTTCCCGGTCAATATCATCAGCAATTTATACGTGAGTAATGGCATGTCCGCAGGCAATAGCCCCGCCGAAGCCCGTTGCCAAGCGTTAGCCGAAATTTTTGAACGTCATATTAAATTCCGCATCATCCGTGAAGCGATTTGCTTGCCTGACGTGCCAGAGGCGGTGATTGCCCGTTATCCGCACATTGCGGCTGGGATTGCCGAATTACGCGCCGCTGGCTTTGGTATTTTGGTCAAAGATGCCTCGTTGGGCGGGCAATATCCGGTGATGAACGTCACCTTATTGCACCCAGAAGATCAAGGCTGTTTCTCTAGCTTTGGTGCCCATCCACGTTTTGAAATTGCTTTAGAACGCGCCCTAACCGAATTACTGCAAGGGCGAGGCTTGAATGCCTTAACCGGCTTTCCGCCCCCCGGTTTTGACGAAGACGAAATTGCCGATACGCCGAACATTGAAATTCACTTTGTCGATTCCAGCGGGATTTTGCATTGGAAATTCTTTGGCGATACGCCCGATTTCCCATTCTGCGATTGGAATTTCAGCGACTCCACCGCCAGCGATTACGCATGGTTGCTGCAAACCTTGCATGAGGCGGGGCATGAGGTTTATATCGCCGATTTCACCCATGCGGGGATGTACGCCTGTCGGATTCTTGTCCCCGGCATTTCAGAAATTTACCCGTTTGAAGAGCTGGAATGGGAAAACAACAGCATCGCCAACACCTTCCGTCCCCCGCTCTCGCAGTTGCAAGACTTGGATGACGAGGCATGTGTTGAGCTACTCGAAGCCTTAGAAGATAACGATGTTGCGGAACAACGTTTGGTCGCGGGCTTAATTGGCTTGGCGGCTGATCCTGATTCCGCCTGGGCGGAATTGCGCGTTGGCGAATTAAAAGCCTTACTCGCCTTGGCGATTGGCGACGATGATGCGACTTTAGAAGCTTGTGCGTGGATTGCCAGCTTCGGCGAAATTCCCCCCGCCCGCCAACGGGTCTATCAGTGCATCAGCCATATCATCAAACTCGATG
>CAZOBT010000193.1:0-4606 GCA_964578025.1 uncultured Rhodocyclaceae bacterium
CCACCACCAATAAACGCATTGCTTCATGAATTTCGATCATTTGCCGAGGCAACCCGGTGCGCAGGTCAGAACTTGCACCATCCATCACCGCAAAAAAGCCCGTTAAGTTATGCGTGATTTTGCTGCCTGAACCAAAATAGCCGTTATTCACTGTGGAAAAATAATATTCCAAACTGATCCCTGCCCCGACGGGGCCAGCGGCAAGGAGTAGGTTTTCTAAGACCGTACCAGCGGGGTCGCTGCTCGGGTCGTAGGAAATTAAGAAAGCGCGGCGGTCAAAGAATGCCCCTCGGCTCAAATCGCGTCGCCCGATTAAGGCACAGGCGTTCGTGGCATGGCCTAATTCGGGGCGCGCTTGTGCCGCATCATGCCGCCGATGTGCCACATGGCGTAAGGCCGCGTCGGGGCTTAAGCCTAAAGGTGCAGAAGCCAAACGGCGGCAACGCTCTACCGCATGGCGTGCTAAAGCCGTGTCTAAGGCAGTGCAAAACTCGGCAAAGGCGGGGTGTAAGGCAGGCGGTAGTAAATCGCGGTCGTACCACACCACGGCTTCATCACAGGTATTGTGCTCTGCCGCGACAAACCAAGTGCTTGCTGGGATCACGATGCCGTGTGCGGCAAGTCCCGCACGGACTTCTGGGCGATTGGCAATCGTGGCAAAGGCACGCGCATTTGCGCCGCCATGCCGCCCCGAACACGCACCACAATCGTAAGCCGACAGATGTGGATTGTTGCGACTGCCTGAGCCATGCCCCATAAACACCACCAAGGGTGCGAAGTCCTTCGTTAAACCAATCGTGCTTAAAAAGGTGGCTACCCGTGCAACTTGTTCTTCCAGCGTAAAGCCAAGGCGCGGCTGCTCTGGCGTACCAGCGGGGCTATCGCTGGGGGCGGTGACGGCTAAACGATTTTTAACCGGCAAATCAAAACGCCGCCGCCGTTGCCGCAAGAAATTTGCCCAACCCGCAGGCGCGAGCGTATCGACCAATAAGGTGGCCAAGGCCAAGGGCGCGGCAAGGCTGGTCAACATCGGGCCAAGGAACAGGCCGCGCCGCGATTCTTGGTGTAACGCCTCCCGCCAGCGTCGCCGCCATGCGCGTCGCCGGAGATGTTCTTTTGCCGCCGTTTCTTGCCCCGGCAAAGGCAGTTCGCGCAGTTCATTGCTTGGTTTAACCACCACCGGGCAGAGGGCTTCGCGCTGTGTCCCGTCGAAGCTTTGCCAATACATCGGCAAGCCAAAAAAGCCCGCCGCGCCATAGGTGACAATGCGTGGATCGACTTCTTCTAAATGCCGCCGCGAGCCTTCTTCCCGGTCGTCCATACAGAAAATGGCTTGCGCACTGGGCAAGCTTGCCGCCGGGGTATATCGCCCATGATTCGCCGCCAGCGCGGTAAAAATCTGCTCGCGGTAATGCCGTTCATACGCCGTCAGCCACGCCAGCCCACGTTGTGCAACGTTGAGCCGCTTGGCATAGACCAAATCATTTTTTAATGCCAATAAGCAGGATGGACGTTCTTCTTCAGCCAGTTTTTTGATATAGACCAAATATAACGGATTGAGCTGCACCAGCTCGTGCAACAGCACAAAATAGCCCCACGCGGCATTGGGATTGGGATTGACGTTAGGATCAGGATCGCTCGTAGGCGTAGCGGATAAGGCCGAGGACTGCCGGGCTTGCCACATCGCCTCGGCAAGGCTTGCCCATTCGCTATCGGGGAGCGGAGTTTCTAAACTTTGGCTGCGCCGCACTAAGTTTTGTGCCTGATGCAAAAAGCCATCCGCCCAGGGTGTACCCGCCGCATACAACTGCCAGCGCACCCACAATTCAGCCGGATGCGCAGTGAAATAATTGGCGAGAGCCGACACCGCGAGCGGAATTTGCCATAGACGATGACACAGCTCGCTGAGATACAAACGATTTAAGACCAAACGTACCACCAGATAATCGGTGAGGTGTACGACCCGATCTGACAAGCTTTGTGGCTGATGGTGATGCCATAACATCATCCCAGACCAACCGGGCAGTTCCAAGCACAGCGTTTCTAAATAGTCTGCCCATTGCGCTGGCGCAAGTTCCAAGGCTGCCAACTCCGCCGCCAACGCGCTCAAGGCATCGGCAGGTAAGGCGGCTAAATGCTGCGCCGCGTCGGGCAATTCTTCTAAGTCCCACGCCGGGTCAAGCACGGCACTGGCACGCCATGCGGCATAAAACCCTTGGTGGCGTTCGGGGTTAAACCATGCCGCCGTGCCACGATCCAGATAGGCGGCAAGATGGCGAATCAGCGGCTCACGCACTTTTTGCCGCACTTGCTCGCCGCTCAAACGCGCTAAGGCCACGCTCAAGGTATGTTTATGCCCCAAATCCCGCTGCAAATCCGCCCAAATTTGCGTGCTGGCGGCTTGCCAAGTTTCGTTCGGATTGGCGGCAGGATTATGTGCCTGACTCGCAATCGGCACGTTAACTTGGCTTTTAAGTTGGCTTAACTGCTTTGCAACTTGCCACGTCGCTTGTTGCAAAAAATGCTGTGGATCAGTGGCAGCCGCTTGGGTGTGCCATGCCCATTGCGCCGCGCTGGGTGGGGTAAATTCACTGAGTAAACTGGCAACAAGCAACTCACTACCTGACCACGGCGCGGAGGTTTCTTGGTGTTCAGCCAAAGATTCCGCCGCGTTTTCATATTGCTTGAGCAAACCTGTTTCGGCAACAGCGTGGGCAAGATCGGCAGCGTTGATCCGCCCAGCGGCAAAAAATTCGCGCATTCGTGTTTCGGGCATCCAGCCACTTTGCCCGGTTAAGGCGTGTACGGCTTGAATCGCCTCGGCAAACGGTAAATGTTGAAAGCCATGTAAGGTGTTGTGATGCACAAAGTCTTTTAAGGGAGCTTGCGCAGGTAAAACATGGCTCAGATGCTCGGTGAGATGCTCAAGGCAAGCCGCTAAATCAGCTAAGTCAGTTAAATCAGCTAAATCAGACTTAGCAGTCAATGCGCTTGCGGCGGGATGAAGCGGTGGGGTATGAACGGTACTCATGGCAAGATCACCCGACTGAGTTGCGCGACTGAGGTGTGGATTAAGGTGAAAAAGGGCGCGGGATAGCAACCCAAGCCGACAATCCCCAATGCCAGCACACTGGCGGTCAGTACTTCACTGCCTTGCATATCGCGTAATGTTTGCGCTTGCTGGTTTAAGCAAAACCGGGCAATGCTACGCATCCCGTAGGCCGCACCAATGACCATGCCCAAGGATAAAACCAACATCATCGCGCCCCAGCGACTGATCCCCGCCAATAAGGTGTGCAGCTCCGCCATAAAACCCGCTGTTCCCGGCACACCAATGCTGGCGAAGAAGCCAAGGGCAATAAACAGGGCAAAGCGTGGCGCGGTATGTTGTAGCCCGGCGTAGGCGGCAATATCGCGTTCATGGGTGCGCAAATACAACAAACCGACCAGCAAAAAGAGCAAAGCCGCCGACAAACCATGTGCGGTCATTTGTAAGATGGCGGCGGCAAAACCCGTGGCGTTTAGGCAGGCAATTGCCAACAAGACCACACCCATATGCGCAATTGAGGAATAGGCCACCATTGCTTTTAAGTCTCGTTGCCGCCACGCCAGCAAACTGCCATAGAGCAGGCTAATGCCCCCCAACACCGCTAACATCGTTTGTAAATGTATGGCGGCTTGCGGCAAGATTTCGACGGTACGCAGCAAGCCGTATGAACCCATTTTTAACAACGCGCCAGAGAGCAAAATTGAAACCGGGCTAGGGGCTTCCACATGGGCGAGGGGCAACCAACCATGCAGCGGCACAATCGGCATTTTTACGCCAAACCCCAATAGCAGCCCGGCGAAGATTAACAACTGGGTATTTAAGGGGAGTTTCTGCCCCCCCAACGCCATATCCGCCATCGCAAAGCTATGTCCGGGCGCAGCATCGTATAAAAGCAACAAGGCGACCAACATAAATACCGAGCCGCCCATTGTGTATAAAACAAAGTTCAAGGCGGCGCGATGCCGATTCGCCCCACCAAGGCGATCAATTAAAAAAAATAGCGGGATCAGGGTAAATTCCCAAAACACATAAAACAACGCCCAGTCCCGCGCCATAAACACCCCCAGCATGGCGGTTTCTAAGACGAGGACAAGGCTGTAATACAGTTTGGCTTGCGGCGAGCGACTGCTAGAAAGGGCAATCGCAATGGCACAAAGCAAGGTGGATAACACCACCATCGGGAGGGAAAAGCCATCTAGCCCAAGGGCAAAATTTGACCCAACACGTTTATTCCACGGTTGGGTCATAAAAAACTGAATCGCCGGATTGGCGGGATCAAATTGGCTGAGTAGCCATATTGCTAAGAAGAAACTGCTTAAAGCCACCGTAATGGCAACGGCTCGGAGCAAACGTGGATGCTGTTGTGGTAACACCGCCACCAACGCCGCCCCCGCCAAGGGTAAGAAGAGCAAAGTCTTTAACACCATCCACGCCATCCACACGCTAGGGAAGGGCGAAAGGGTATTCCCCTTAACGGGCGTTGTAAATTAGTTACGAGGATTTGCAGCCTTTTGTTTCCGTCGTGATCGATGGTGGGATATTCACATTGTAGGTTTC
>CAZOBT010000194.1:0-4589 GCA_964578025.1 uncultured Rhodocyclaceae bacterium
ATTGATTCGGGTTTGGTCTTATATTTCCCCAATCCGCATTCGTTTACTGGGGAAGATGTTATCGAACTGCAAGGCCACGGTGGCTCTGTGGTGATGCAGATGTTGTTGGCACGTTGTGTCGACCTTGGCGCACGTTTAGCTGCTCCAGGGGAATTTACGCAGCGTGCCTTCTTGAATGGCAAATTAGATTTGGCACAGGCCGAAGCCGTGGCGGATCTGATTAATGCCAGCACCAGTGCCGCTGCTCGTTCGGCCGTGCGTTCTTTGCAAGGTGAGTTCTCGCGCACCATCGCCGTCTTGGTCGATGAGTTAATCAACCTACGGATGTTGGTTGAAGCTACCTTAGATTTCCCGGATGAGGAAATCGACTTTCTGCAAGCGGCAAATGCCTTTGCGCGGGTGGAAAAACTACAACAACAACTCAGCGCAGTTTTTCAAAAAGCCCGTCAAGGCAAGCTCTTGCAAGCTGGGGTACAGGTTGTCTTAATTGGGCAACCCAATGTCGGCAAGTCCTCATTATTGAATCGCTTAGCCGGGGATGATTTAGCGATTGTCACCCCTGTAGCGGGGACAACGCGCGATGTGTTGCGCTCCAATATTCAACTCGGCGGTATTCCCTTACACATTATTGATACCGCTGGTTTGCGCCATACCGAGGATGAAGTCGAAAAAATTGGCATTGAGCGCACATGGAAAGAAATTGCTAAAGCCGATATTGCCTTGGTGTTGGTGGATGCGCGGGCAGGCTTAACGCCGGATGATGAAGCGATTTGTGCGCAATTACCTGAGGATTTACAGGTGATTTTTGTGCGTAATAAAGCCGATTTGTTTTTAGAGGGCGAAACCTTACCTAACCCGCTTAGCCAATTTGGTAGCGAAAAAACGGTGATTACCGTTTCAGCAAAAACGGGCTGGGGGTTGGCAGAATTAGAGGCGGAACTCTTACGGCGCGTGGGTTGGCAAGACAGTGAAGATGTATTTATGGCGCGGGAACGCCATTTACGTGCTTTAAGTCAAGCGCAAGACCACCTTAACCAAGCGTATGCTTTGCTCAATAGCCAATTTCCCCCCTTAGAGTTTTTTGCCGAAGAATTACGCCTGTGCCATTTTGCCTTAGGTGAAATTACCGGCGAATTTACGGCAGATGATTTATTAGGCGTAATTTTTAGCCGTTTTTGTATTGGTAAATAGTTTTTAGCGCGGTTTTGTTTGCTTTTTTGAGTGTGATTTTTCCGTTCCACAGAAACATCATGCTATCCATATTCCCTCTGTGATTGTTATGATCACGTCCGTTCGTTTTGTGCGCACGCACGCAAATCATCTTCTGCCTCCTTATTTCTCAACATTTGCTGTGAAAGTCTGCTTATTTTGAACCTCAGTGGCGTCTATTTACTGATTGTGATGTTGCTATTGTTTGGCGCAGGCGGTGGGCTAGTCTATTTGCATTTGCGTTGTCGCACCTTAAAAGAAAAATTAGCGAAACATCGGCGCACGACCATCGTGCTGCGTTTTTTGTTGAAACGCCAATATTTGCGTTTAATGCGTGAGCGCAGACAAAAAAATGCGCATCAGGATTTCTCGAAACAAAGTGCCTTATTACATGCGGTAATTAACGCCATGCCCGATTTAGTCTTTTTTAAAGACACTGAAGGTAAATTTCAGGGCTGTAATCAGGCAATGGAGCGTTTTGCCCAGCGTCGGGAAAGTGAATTGATTGGGCGTTCAGGCGAGCATATTTTTGATGTGCAGATGAACGACTATTTAAGTCTGCATGATGCTCGCGTCGCACGGCATATGGAGGTGGTCAGTAGTGAAGACTGGGTCATTCGCCCTGATGGTGAGCGGGTTTTACTGGCGACACTGAAAGCCCCTGTCATTGATGCAAACGGTGGTTTAATTGGCCTGTTGGGAATTTGCCGCGATATTACCGAATATAAAAAGACCGAAGAGGAAATCCGCAAATTAGCGTATTACGACTCCTTAACGCATTTGCCGAATCGGCGCATGTTAATGAGTCGCTTAGATCATGCCTTAGATGCGTCTGAGAAAAGTGGTGATTTTGCTGCCGTTATCTTTATCGATTTAGATAACTTCAAAACGCTTAATGACACGCGTGGGCATGACACAGGTGATCAGTTACTGATCAAAGTGTCGAAACGCTTGCAGGCGTGTGTACGTAATGATGATACGGTAGCCCGTTTAGGTGGTGATGAATTCCTCGTCATGATTGAAGGCTTAGGGGTAGATCGTGCTGTTGCGGCGAAGCGGGTGGAAGCGATTGCTGCCAAAATTAAAAATACCCTGAGCCGTCCTTATACCTTCCGGCGCAAGAATAGCGACACTGGGCATGAATATCATTGCACATGCAGTATTGGCATTACCTTGTTTAAGGGTAAGGATTTGCCTGTTGAAGAGCTGCTAAAACAAGCCGATATGGCAATGTATAAATCAAAAGGGGCGGGGCGTAACAGTTTCCACTTCTTCCAATCCGATATGCAGTCCGCGATTGAATTCCGGGCGGAATTAGAAGCCGATTTGCATTACGCTTTACCGCGTCGTGAATTAGAGCTGTTTTATCAGCCGCAATTTAATCGGGCGGGTGAATTGTTTGGGGCAGAGATTCTATTGCGTTGGCGGCATAGCAAACGCGGCTTGATTTCTCCGGCGCAATTTATTCCTTTAGCTGAAGAAAATGGTTTGATTATCCCAATGGGGCAATGGGTCATCGAAACGGCGTGCCAGCAATTAGCCGAATGGTCGACCTTTATTACCAATCGCCATTTCCAACTCGCAGTTAACGTCAGCCCCCGCCAATTCCGCGCCCCTGATTTTGTGCAGCAAATCAGCCAAGCCCTTGAGCGCAGCGGTGCTGATCCACATCGCTTTAAGATTGAATTAACCGAAGGCGTGGTGTTACATGATGTGGATGACACCATTCAAAAAATGCACAAATTGCGTGACATGGGCATTGGTTTTTCCATGGACGATTTTGGTACGGGCTATTCATCGTTGTCGTACTTAAAGCGTTTGCCTTTAGACCAACTGAAAATCGACCAATCCTTTATTCGTGATTTGACCAGTAATCCCGATGATGAAGCGATTGTGACGGCGATTATTGGCATTACGCGCAGCCTTGGTTTGCAAGTGATTGCCGAAGGGGTGGAAACTGAAGCACAACGAGCTTTCCTAGAAGAAAATGGCTGTTTAGCTTTCCAGGGTTATCTGTTTGGTCGTCCCGTTCCGGTTTCAGAATTTGAAGTGCATTTTGCCAATTTGGTAAGTTAAGCCGAGTTTTACCCCGGTAATTTGCACAGGCAAACTGCGGGAAGCGAGTAATTTGGCGGTAGAATCGCCGCTCTTCCCCGCTTTTATGTTGCTTTTCCAATGTTATATCCCTCCCGTTTTGATGTAATTGTTGTTGGTGGTGGTCATGCTGGCACCGAGGCCGCATTAGCGGCGGCACGCATGGGGGCGCAAACCCTTTTGCTTACGCACAACCTCGAAACCCTTGGCACCATGAGTTGTAATCCGTCCATCGGCGGGATTGGTAAAGGCCATTTGGTCAAAGAATTAGACGCGCTCGGCGGTTTAATGGCACTTGCCACCGACCAAGCGGGGATTCAGTTCCGTATTTTGAATTCCAGTAAAGGCCCTGCGGTGCGGGCAACACGGGCGCAGGCCGACCGTAATTTGTATCGTTTAGCGGTACGTCACCACTTAGAAAACACCCCCAATCTGACTTTATTTGCCCAAGCTTGTGATGATTTAATCGTGCAAGGCGACCGGGTGTGTGGGGTAGTGACACAACTGGGGATTCGTTTTGAGGCCAAGACAGTAGTGTTAACTGCTGGTACGTTCTTGAACGGCCTGATTCACGTTGGTTTGCAAAATTACACCGGTGGGCGCATGGGTGACCCACCTTCCGTCTCTTTAGCCGCCCGTTTGCGTGAATTGCAGTTGCCACAAGGTCGCTTGAAAACCGGTACGCCGCCGCGTTTGGATGGCAACACCATTGATTACTCGGTGATGCAGGCTCAGTATTCCGATGATCCCTTGCCTGTTTTTTCTTTCCTTGGCTCGCGGGCGATGCACCCAACGCAATTACCTTGTTGGGTAACGCAAACCAATACGCAAACCCATGACATTATTCGTGAAAATTTAGATCGTTCCCCGATGTATACCGGGGTCATCGAAGGGGTTGGCCCGCGTTATTGCCCGTCGATTGAAGACAAAATTCATCGCTTTGCCGATAAAGACCAACACAATGTGTTTTTAGAGCCAGAAGGCTTGCACACCAATGAAGTTTATCCAAATGGGATTTCGACTTCCTTGCCCTTTGATGTGCAATTAGCGATTGTGCGTTCGATCAGAGGCTTGGAAAACTGCCATATTCTGCGCCCCGGTTATGCCATTGAATATGATTATTTTGATCCGCGTGGCTTAAAAACTTCCTTGGAAACTAAGGCGATTAACGGTTTGTTCTTTGCTGGGCAAATCAATGGCACAACCGGCTATGAAGAAGCGGCGGCGCAAGGTTTGCTCGCCGGGGCAAATGCCGCGCTGCAAGTCTTAGGCAAAGACGCATGGTG
>CAZOBT010000195.1:0-726 GCA_964578025.1 uncultured Rhodocyclaceae bacterium
GGGGCTGAGGCCAGCTTCAGCACTGGCGGGCGTGGCTTGTAAGAAGGTTTGCGCTTCGCGCCCTAATAGCCCTAAAACCCCTGCCAAACCTTTTAATAAGCTGGCTAATGCCGCATCACCATTGCGGTTAAGTTCTCCCGCAATTTCAAACAGCACGGCAATGGCTTCGGGTGTGGCAAAGTCGTCATTCATTGCCGCCATAAACCGTTGGGCGTAGGGATGTTGCCAATCAACGTCTACCTCTTCGGCAACGGCATGTTGTTTTAAGGCCGTATACAAGCGGGTTAAGGCCAAGCGTGCGTCGTCTAAGTGGGCATCCGAGTAGTTGAGGGGGCTACGATAGTGGGCGCGTAAAATGAAGAAACGCACCACTTCGGGGTCGTATTTCTTTAATACATCACGAATCGTAAAGAAATTGCCCAAAGACTTCGACATTTTTTCATCGTCAACCCGGATAAAACCGTTGTGCATCCAGTAGTTAACGAAGTCGTGTTGATGCGCCCCTTCCGATTGGGCAATTTCATTTTCATGATGGGGGAATTGTAAATCTTGCCCGCCGCCATGAATGTCAAAATGATTGCCTAACAAATCAGAACTCATGGCGGAACATTCAATGTGCCATCCCGGACGGCCTTCGCCCCACGGGGAAGCCCATTTGGCTTCGGCGGGTTCATTGGCTTTCGCATGTTTCCATAACACGAAGTCCAAGGGATCACGTTTGCCTTC
>CAZOBT010000195.1:736-4589 GCA_964578025.1 uncultured Rhodocyclaceae bacterium
TTTGCCTTCGGCAATATCGACGCGCTCCCCGGCGCGTAAGTCTTCTAAGGATTTGCCAGACAGCTTGCCGTAGTTGGGAAAATCACGCACGGCATAACAAACATCGCCATTCGCGGCTTGGTAGGCGAGGCCATTTTTTTCTAATTGGGCAATCAAGGCCAACATTTGTGGCACATAGTCCATTGCGCGTGGTTCATGGTTGGGACGTTGTACGCCCAGTGCGTCAGCATCTTCGTGCATGGCTTGAATAAAGCGGTCGGTTAAGGCACGGATGCTTTCGCCGTTTTCTGCGGCACGTTTAATAATCTTGTCATCAATGTCGGTGATGTTGCGCACATAGGTCACATCCAAGCCACGCTGGCGTAACCAGCGCGCTACCATGTCAAAAACCACCATGACTCGCGCATGACCAAGGTGGCAGAAATCATACACTGTCATGCCGCAGACATACATTTTAACTTTGCCGGGTTCGATGGGTTGAAAGACTTGTTTTTCTTTGGCAAGGGAGTTGTAAATCGTCAGCATGATCGTCATTCGTTGATTAAGTCGGTTGTTAAGTTGTTGGGCAATCCACAGCCTTCTTGTTAGAATCCAAGGCTACCCAAACGAAAAAGTATAACATAGCAATGTTTACCTCTCCCTCCCGTGCCACCACGCTGCGCACAGCCTTTTTTGGCCTGTTTTTGCTGTTTGCCGCTCCGGTGTTTGCCAATGAAGTTAAGAAAATTGAAGGCTTAATGCGCCAAGGGCAAATGGCGCAAGCCCTTGAAAAAACCGACGCGTTATTACGCAGCGAGCCAAACAATGTGCAAGGGCGGTTTTTAAAAGCGGTGTTGGTGATGGAACAAGGACAAGCGGTAGAAGCGATTAACTTATTTACACGCCTAACCGAAGAATTCCCCGAATTACCTGAGCCTTATAACAACTTGGCAGTGTTGTATGCACGGCAGGGCGAATATGAGCGGGCAAGATCAGCCTTAGAAATGGCGATTCATGCCGATCCCGGTTATGGCGTAGCCTATGAAAATCTAGGTGATGTTTATGCGCGAATGGCGGCCTTAGCCTATGACAAAGCCAACCAGCTTGATGGTGGCAATAAAGGCGCGTTGCAAAAAGTCCAAATGATGCGTGAAGCCGTTGCTATTAGTACCCGCCAAGCCCGGAAAACCCCCGTACCTAGCGCACCACTAGGAAGCCCTGCGGCAAAAAGTAAATAAGTCGCTAGTAACTAAGGTGCTCAAGACAAGCTACAAAACAACCTCTCGGAGAGAAAAATGTTAAATCAATTAAAAAGCCAATTAGCGAAGGGCATGATGCTTGTCGCTATGACAGGTGGTATCTCACTGACCGCGCTGGCTGTGCCAACCGTTGAGATTGAAACCAATCTGGGCAAAATTACGGTGGAATTAAACAAAGAAAAAGCCCCGATTTCAGTCGAAAACTTTCTGCGTTACACCAAAGAAGGCTTTTATAAAGGCACGATTTTTCACCGAGTGATTCCCGGTTTTATGATTCAAGGTGGAGGCTTTGATGAAAAAATGGTGCAAAAGCCCACGCATGAAGCGATCAAAAATGAAGCGAATAATGGCCTGAAAAATCAACGCGGTACGATTGCGATGGCACGTAAGCCAGACCCACATTCCGCGACAGCACAATTCTTTATTAACCATGCCGAGAATACCTTTCTGGACTACCCTAGCCGTGATGGTTGGGGCTATGCCGTGTTTGGTAAAGTGACTAAAGGCATGGAGATTGTCGATAAGATTGCAAGTACCCCAACTGGATTTGCTGGTGGCATGCCTGATGTCCCGCAAACCATGATTACGATTCAGGCTGTGAAAGTTATTTCTGAGAAATAAGGAAAGTTAAGCAATTATGATTAAGTTACACACAAACCTTGGTGTTATTGCATTGGAATTAGATAGCGAAAAAGCTCCTGTAACCGCAGCTAATTTCATTAAACATGCGGAAGCTGGGCATTACAACAACACGATTTTCCATCGTGTGATTCCCGGTTTTATGATCCAAGGCGGTGGGTTTGAGCCGGGTATGAAACAGAAAGAAACGGGCGAGCCAATTGATAATGAAGCCGCCAATGGCTTAAAAAACAAGCGTGGCACGATTGCGATGGCACGCACCAATGACCCCCATTCTGCGACTGCCCAATTCTTTATCAATTTGGTCGATAACGATTTCTTGGACTTCCGCGCTCCCTCTGGCAATGGCTGGGGCTACTGCGTCTTTGGGCAAGTGGTTGAGGGTATGGATGTGGTCGACCAAATTCAAAAAGTCGCGACGGGGAGCAAAGGCTTCCATCAAGATGTACCCAAGCAAGATGTCATCATTGAACGGGCAGAAATCGTTTGATTCGCTTTATTTCTGATCTGCATTTGTCGCAAACAACGCCGCAATTGACGGCGTTGTTTTTGCGCTTTTTGCAAGACTGTGCAAGTAACGACACCGAAGCCCTCTACATTTTGGGCGACCTGTTTGAGCTTTGGGTTGGTGATGACGACCTTGCCGATCCTTTTCACCAAGAAATTATCGCTGGCTTGGCAAATTTAGCCGCACATGGCGTTAAGGTGGCGGTGCTGGTAGGCAATCGAGATTTCTTGCTAGGCGAAAAATTTGCTGCTGCGGCTGGGGTCAGCCTGCTCCCCGATCCCTATGTCCTTTCGACCCCCGAATGGCAATTTGTATTGTCGCATGGGGATGCCCTGTGTTTGGACGACACCGCGTATATGGCTTTTCGCCAACAGGTACGCACTCCTGCATGGCAAGCCGCCTTTTTAAGTCGCTCGCTGGCAGAACGCAAAGCGATTGCTAGCCAAGCGCGTAGCCAAAGCGAGCAGGGCAAGCAAGAAAAAGCCGCATATTTGATGGATGTACAAGCGGCCGCGACCGATGATTTTTTACGTGAACACGGCTATGCCACCTTTATTCACGGGCATACGCATCAACCTGCGACGCATGACCACATTGTCGATGGTATTCATGTTGAGCGTTGGGTGTTAGCCGATTGGCATGATGTGAGTGATGACAATACCCACCCCGCAACGGGCGAATGCCTATGCTGGGATGGGGAGCAATTACGGCGGGAACGACTGGTTTAATGTCGTTGCCAAGCTCGTTTAGCCCGTCATTTAGCCCGTCTGCGCCGTCAGCGTTATCCATCCTGCAAACTGTCTTTGGCTATCAAGCCTTTCGGGGACAGCAAGAAGAAATTATTCAACACGTTACGGCAGGCAATGATGCCCTCGTGTTGATGCCGACCGGCGGTGGTAAATCGCTGTGTTACCAAATTCCGGCTTTATTGCGCCAAGGGGTGACGGTGGTGGTGTCGCCCTTGATCGCGCTGATGCAAGATCAAGTGGATGCCTTGCAACAACTTGGAGTACGGGCGGCGGTACTTAACTCCACCGTGGCATGGGAGCAGGTGCGGCAGATTGAACGCTTATTGTTTAGTCATGAAATTGATTTGGTCTATGTCGCGCCAGAACGGCTCACTAATGAACGTACACTTGCCTTATTGGATAGTTTGTTTGAGCAAAATTTGCTTGGTCTATTTGCGATTGATGAGGCGCATTGTGTTTCACAATGGGGGCATGATTTCCGCCCAGAATATCTGCAATTAAATGCGCTGCATGAGCGTTACCCGAGTATTCCCCGTATCGCGTTAACGGCAACCGCCGATGATGTGACGCGCCAAGAAATCATTTACCGTTTAGGGCTAAATACCGCCAAGGTTTTTCTATCGAGCTTTGATCGCCCCAATATTCGCTATTTGGTGGCAGAAAAAGACAATCCACGCCGTCAACTCCAGCATTTTTTACAAGAACATCAAGGCGAAGCT
>CAZOBT010000196.1:0-4543 GCA_964578025.1 uncultured Rhodocyclaceae bacterium
GACGACCAGATCACCCGCTTGTAAGCCTTCGCTAATTTCGACCAAACCGGTGCGTCGTTGTCCAATTTTTACCGGAACAGATTTAGCTTTACCTTCCACCACCAAGAACAGGCTGGGTGGATTCCCGGCGACTAAGGCTTGCTCAGGCACCATCAACACATTTTTACGTTCACCAAAAATCAACTTCACCCGTGCAAATAAGCCGGGGCGCAATTTGCCACTGGCGTTGCTCAAACGCGCCCGCACTGACACGGCGCGTCCGTTGGCATCTAACAAGGGGTCAATCGCATCCACGGTGGCCTTGAAGATTTCATTCGGAACAGAATCGCTACTGACTTCAATTTGTTGCCCTAAGCGCACCCGTGAGAGATAGGTTTCGGGCAAGCGGAAATCAACTTTCAGCGTCGAAATATCTTCGATATTGATTAAATCTTGGCCTTCTTTCACATAGTCGCCGACGCTGATATTGCGAATCCCAACCACGCCATTAAATGGAGCTTTAATCAGGGTTTTGGCGACCTTAGCTTCCGCCAGTGCGACGGCGGCTTCTTGCACTTTCAAGGCCGCAGCGGTGTTGTCTAAGGCTTGGCGGCTAATAAAGTTCTTGGCAAACAAATCATCGTTACGTTGTTGATTCGCCACGGCTAAAGCCAAATTGGCTTTGGCTTGTTGTAATTCGGCGCGTTGCACGGCGGCATCCAAGGCCACTAACACACTGCCTTTGCCAATGCTCACGCCATCTTTAAAACCAATACTGACAATTCGCCCCGCCGTTTCTGGGCGCAACACCACGGATTCATTGGATTTAAAGTTGCCCACCGCTGTCACTTCATCGACAAAATCTTGCCCACTGACTTTGCTCATTTCCACTGACACAGGCGGTGCGGCGGGCGGCATTCCGGGTTTGCCAGCAGGCGCACCCCCTGTCCCAGCCGGATTCGGTGCAGTTGGCCCCTGCGGAGCGCGGTTGGCGTTGTAGGCGTAATAACCCAAACCACACAAACCCAACACCGCCGCTGCAATCAAGCCATAGCGTTTTTTACGGGGATTAGCGGTAGACGAAAATAAATCAGACGGAGGTAAAGACGACATGACGGGGAATTCCTGTGCAGGCAAGGGATCAACACCGCCCAGCAGCGGTAATGACCCGTTAGTCAGTAAAAAGAGGGATTTTAGCTGAGAGGGGCAAGCCGGGGGAAAGTTTCCTCGTAAACGATGGTGGCAAACTGACTTCAATCCGTAGCGAAGTTCAGTAAAAACCCCCGGATTCACTGCGTTCTTCTGGGCTACAAGGACGGCGGTTTTTAATTCCCCTCCTGTGGAGGGGTACGCCAACGGCGGGGGGTGGTAGGTTTGCGCTGGTATCGCAAAGCCGCTGAGGCTGGAAATTCAAGTGGGATGAATAACCTTGGCGCGATGTATGAACAGGGGCGGGGTGTTGTTCAAGATACACAACAAGCCATTGTTTGGTATGAAAAAGCAGTGGCGGCTGGACACTCTGTTGCTCCAGACAACTTGAAGCGGCTTAGGGGACAATAGCCTGACAACCACCCCCCGCCTACGGCGTACCCCTCCAGAGGAGGGGAATTAAAAAGCTCTTGGCCTTCGTAGCCCGGTGGAGCGCGGCGAGTCCGGGGGTATTCCGCAAATTCAAATTTAAGTTGGTCTAAAATCAGAAGGCAATGCTGGATATGACTTAACGGGTGATTTTATAATTGGTCTTGTGTTTTCCCTGGACTCGCTTCGCTCCCCCGGGCTACGGCTACTTGGATTTTGAGACGCTGTTAATTCCCCTCCTTTGGAGGGGTACGCCGTAGGCGGGGGGTGGTTGGGGTTTTACGGGATTAAATTAAGTTGGTCTAAAATCAGAAGGCAAGGCTGGGTATGCCCTAACGGGTGATTTTATGATTGGTCTTGTATTTTCCCGGACTCGCTTCGCTCCCCCGGGCTACGAGGTCTGCCTGCGGCGAAAAAGCGATACCCCCTCCCCGCTACGCGGTACTCCCCCTTGGCAGGGGGAGAGTTATAACACTTTGATTCTGTGTGATTTTTAATTCCCCTCCCTTGGAGGGGTACGCCGTAGGCGGGGGGTGGTTGGGTTATTGTTGGCGTGGTGTTTTACTCTTCCAACAAACTGCGCAACATCCATGCGGTTTTTTCGTGGACTTCCAAACGTTGGGTGAGCAGGTCGGCGGTGGGTTGGTCGTTGGCTTCGCTGACGAGGTCGAACAGGCTGCGGGCGGTGCGGGCGGTGGCTTCTTGCGCGGCGACGAGGTGGCGGATCATGTCGGTGGCTTTGGGTACACCTTCAACTTCGGCAATCGAAGCTAAGGCCACAAATTCTTTGTACGTTCCCGGTGCGGGGTGTCCCAGCGAGCGAATGCGTTCAGCGATCATGTCTAAGGCGTTCCATTGCTCGGTGTATTGCCCCATAAACATCAAATGCAGGGTGTTAAACATTGGCCCTTTGACGTTCCAATGGAAATTGTGTGTCATCAAGTACAAGGTGTAGCTATCGGCTAAGAGGCGTGATAAGCCGTGGGCAATGGCTTGGCGATGTTCTTCAGATAAGCCAATGTCGATGCGCGGGGTAGAAGTAGTGCTCATGATGTATCTCCGTCAATGTTGTTGGTCTGGCTGCTGTTGCTGCTGTTGCTGCTGTGTTGATGTGGAGATAATACGCCGCGCTTTTTGATTAAAAAAGCGAATTTATTTGATGAGTTAATAGCTAATAGCTATTAACCATTGCCGATTGAACGATTGTTGGTCGAAGATTAGCGATGCCTTGTAAAGGCTCAATGCGTTTCATGCGGAGGGGCAACTTTGACAATCTCGGCGAGCGAAGTCATGCCCATTGCCACTTTCATTGCGCCTGCGACGCGTAGGGGCATCATGCCTTGGCGATAGGCGATTTGCCGCAATTCCTCCATTTTTACCTCGGCACTAATGTGGCGGCGGATGTCTGGGGTGATGCGTAAGATTTCATACACCCCAACGCGCCCGGCATAGCCGGTCATGCGGCATTCTAAACAACCTTCGGGGCGATACATTTGTGCCGGTAACTCTGCTGTCCACGGGGTGACTAATTCATGCCACAACATCGCTTCTGCCTCGCCCGGCGCAATGGCTTGACGGCAATGCGGGCAGAGGGTGCGCACCAAACGTTGTGCCATGACCCCGAGCAAGGTGGCATTCAGCAAATACGAGGGAATGCCTAAATCCATCAAACGGGTAATCGCCTGTGGTGCGTCGTTGGTATGCAAACTCGCTAAGACCAAATGCCCGGTTAAGGCCGCTTGCACCGCCATTTCGGCGGTTTCCAGATCACGAATTTCGCCGATCATGATGATGTCTGGGTCTTGCCGCATCAGGGCGCGTACGCCATCGGCAAAGCTTAATTCCTGCCCCGCTTGTACCTGCATTTGGTTAAAGGCAGATTCGACCATTTCAATCGGGTCTTCAATCGTACATACGTTAACTTCGGGGGTCGCTAGTTGTTTTAAGGTGGAATACAGCGTTGTCGTTTTGCCTGAACCGGTTGGCCCAGTGACTAAAATAATGCCATGCGGCTGGCTAGTTAAACTGTGCCACGTTGTTAAATCGTCGCTGGAAAAGCCAAGAGCTTGGAAGTCGCGCACCAACACTTCTGGGTCAAACACCCGCATCACCAACTTTTCGCCAAACGCCGTGGGCAAGGTGGATAAACGCAACTCAACCTCTAAACCGTCAGGCAGGCGGGTTTTGATCCGTCCATCTTGTGGGCGGCGTTTTTCGATGACATCCATGCGCCCCAGCAGCTTGATGCGGCTGGTCATCGCATTCATCACCGCCATCGGAATTTGATATACCTGATGCAGCACGCCATCAATACGAAAGCGCACAATGCCAATGTCACGGCGCGGCTCAATATGAATGTCACTGGCTTTTTGCTCAAAGGCGTATTGCCACAACCAATCCACAATATGCACGATGTGTTGGTCATTCGCATCCAGAGTGCGGTTGCCCTTGCCCAACTCCACCAATTGCTCAAACCCCGCCGCCCCAAAGACCTGCGCCCCATTTTGCGCGGCACGTTTTACCGAGTTGGCAAGGTTAAAAAATTCAACCAGGTAACGCTTAATGTCTAAAGGATTCGCCAACACCCGCCGAATCGGGCGGCGTAAAATCGGCTCTAAATCGCGCACCCAATCGCTGATATACGGTTCGGCAGTGGCAACCACCACTTCTTTGGCATTCGCACTTAACGGCAGAATCGCACAGCGCGACGCATACGAGCTCGACATCACATCGGCAACGCTACTGAAGTCAATTTTTAAGGGGTCGATATGGAAATAATCCATATTTACTTTGCCTGCCAGCCATTCGGTTAGCCATTCCAAGGACATTAACTGGCGTTTGTCTTTTTGCGTTTGCCATTGCTGCTCGGCAATCGCAACCAACGGGTGCATGGTTTGGGAGCGCATCCGCTGTTTTTCTTCTAATTCACGCTCCATCTGGCGCGTAATCAGGCCATCTTCCCTTAACAAGGATAAAACCTCAGATA
>CAZOBT010000197.1:0-4523 GCA_964578025.1 uncultured Rhodocyclaceae bacterium
ACGCGCTGGGCGTGATGAAATTGAAGACGATGTATGGCAAACAGGTACGAGGCATTGAGCGCAGCACCTTCATCTTTGCCGCCGATGGGCAGTTGCTACGCGAATGGCGCGGGGTCAAAGTGCCAAACCACGTTGCTGAGGTATTGCAGTTTTTGCGGGGGGTAGCGGCTTAGTTTTTGGGGGCGGGCTAGCTCCGCCTCCGCTGTCGCATGATGTGCTGGCACAGAGTGAATCACCAAATAATTTGAACTGGATACTGGTGGAAAACACCATCACCACTCAAGAACGCCATCTTTTCAACATTCGCTTGGGCAATCAAAAGACGGTCAAACGGGTCTTTATGCGCATTCGGTAACGCATAAACCCCCAACACATGGGCAGCTTGTATCGATAAAATCTGAACAGCATTCTTTTGTACCTGTTCGGAAATAAGTTTATCTAACGGGAGATGAAGCTCTAATTTGCCCAACTGGTATTTGATTTGCATTTCCCAAATGCTGGCAACGCTTAAAAACATCTCATTCTGAGCGTCTTCACACAGTGCTAACACCTTGGTTGGAAGTTTGCTGGGTTGACTGTCCCACCATAAGAATGTGTGGGTATCTAACAGCAGTCTCATTCCATCCCCAGCCAAAAATCATCGGGCAACGGCGCATCAAAATCATCTGCCATCACTGCGCAACCAGTATGTAAACCTGCCTGCCTAGTTAGTGGGGCAGTAAATTGACCAAGGGGCGTACTGTATTTTTGGAAAAGAAATTCAACAAAATTAAGTATTTCTTGTTGGGCACTCTCCGGCAAACGACGGGTGTGTTCAGTAATTAGCTCTACTGTACTCATGATGGCATGACTCCAAACTATCTCTATTGAGCCAGTATAGTCAAGGATGCCCAACATGACTATTTTCGGTCATTCAACTTAAGATTCTCTCGTCAACTCCATGATCTGATCCGTTGTCATGTTAGTGGTGGCGATGCCCCTGAGCTTGTGGAATTTGCCTGTGGCAGTTGTCGGTTCATCGACTTTGACAAGATAGAACCTGCCATTTTCTTCTTTAAAAGAGATTTCAGTTTCAGGCGTAATCCCAAGTATTTCCCGAATATTCCTAGGAATAGTCACTTGCCCTTTTGTAGTCACTCGCATGATGTGGAGTCCATATTTTTGAGGTAATACTAAGTAGGTCGTAGAAACTGGTTTGAATTCGCAAATCCATTTGATGCACGATGTAGCCCGCGTGGTTGGCTTTAAGGCTTGAGTTTTTTTCAAATCAGTTTTCCTTTATTACTTATTATGGTGTTACTTCAAAAATAGTGTGCAACTAGGCAACTTATTCATCACTACCGTATTACGTTGTTTGTGCCACGGAGGCGTAGGATGTCCACGCTGGATTGGCGGAATTTTTACCTTTGGTTTATGTCGTATTGGGTGTGTTGCGTCATTCTGCGCACGCACATGAAAACCTTAAGCAATCTTGGGAGAGGAGAGCGCGTCATGGCTCGGACGAATCGGCGGAGTAAGAATAAACATGCCAAGATTTTTGTCTTGGATACCAACGTTTTAATGCACGATCCAACGAGTTTGTTCCGTTTTGAAGAGCACGATGTGTTCTTGCCGATGCGGACGTTGGAAGAGCTGGATGACCATAAAAAGGGGATGTCGGAAATTGCAAGAAATGCCCGCCAAGTCTCGCGCAGCTTGGATGAACTGTTGGCGGAATATGACAATATTGACGCTGGCATCCCGCTAAATACGCCAAGCAATGGCCTTGCCAATGGGCATTTGCTGTTGCAAACCGAAGCGATTCAAGTTGTGTTGCCTGCGGCATTGCCCACGGCGAAGGCAGATAACCAGATTTTGGCAGTGGTGATCCACCTGCAAACGAAATACCCAGAACGTGCGGTAATCTTGGTGTCAAAAGACATCAATATGCGGATTAAAGCCCGTTCTTTGGGCTTGGCGGCAGAAGATTACTTTAACGATAAAGTCTTAGAAGATTCTGACCTGTTGTACACCGGAACGCGGCAATTACCGGCGGATTTTTGGGAAACACATAGCCAAGCCATCAACTCATGGAAGGAAAATGGCAAAACCTTTTACCGCGTGCAAGGGCCTTTATGTAGCGAATTGTTGGTCAATGAATTGGTGTATCTCGAAGGCGAGGCAAATTTCCAAGCCCAAGTGCGCGAAATCACTGGCAAAGAAGCGGTGCTCGAAGTCTTGATTGATTATGGGCATAACAAACATGCGGTGTGGGGCATTACGGCGCGGAATCGGGAACAAAACTTTGCCCTGAATTTGCTGATGAACCCGGACATTGATTTTGTCACCTTGCTTGGGCAGGCGGGAACAGGCAAAACCTTGCTCACCTTGGCGGCGGCCTTAACCCAAGTCATGGAAAGCAAACGTTATCAAGAAATCATCATGACGCGCGTGACCGTGCCAGTCGGCGAAGACATTGGTTTCTTGCCCGGTACGGAAGAAGAAAAGATGGCTCCGTGGATGGGGGCGTTAGAGGACAATTTGGATGTACTCACCCATAGCGACAGTGCAGAGAAAGACAAAGACCGCGATCATTTTGGCGGCGATTGGGCAAGGGCGGCGACAGGGGATTTAGTACGTTCGCGGATTAAGGTGAAATCGCTGAACTTTATGCGCGGGCGTACCTTTATGAATAAGTTTTTGATTATTGATGAAGCGCAAAACCTCACCCCCAAGCAAATGAAAACCCTGATTACCCGCGCTGGCCCCGGCACAAAGGTGGTTTGCCTTGGCAATATTGCACAAATTGATACGCCTTATTTAACTGAAGGTAGCTCTGGCCTGACCTATGTGGTTGATCGCTTTAAAGGTTGGGGACATTCTGGGCATGTGACCTTGCAACGGGGCGAGCGGTCGCGTTTGGCGGATTTTGCGGCTGAAGTGCTATAATTTTTCGCCTTAGTTGTCTCGAAGGCCGTGCTTAATGCACGGCTTTCGCGTTTCTGCTAGCCCAATTTTTAGGGAGATTCTTCAGTGAAACGTCGTGCTTTTCTAGCCGCTTCTAGCTTGCTCGCCTTATTTGGTAACGATGCCGTTGCCAAACCCAAAAAATCCAATAACAGCAGTGGTGGTGGGCGAGATGCCCGACGGGGAGGAGGTAGCAGTAGTTCAGCACATGGCGGACGTAATGCACGCGGGGGGAATCGTTACCGTCGTGTCGGTGGTGGTGAAATGCCCACTGGCAATATGCCACGCAATACGGTGCTATCCGCCGATACCTCCGTCATTGATGCACCGCCTGCTGGTTCATCGGCAACCCGTTTGCCGCCAGTAAAAGCTCCTGAGCCACCCGCCCTATGGCGCACCTTTGAAATTACCACGGTCATTGAGCTACCCAACAGCCGTGAGCCGAGTCGTTTGTGGCTACCCTTACCGTTTTCCCAAGACACCTTATTCCAACGTAATCAAGCCACTACATGGAAAACCAACGCTGCCAATGCCTCCATGCGCCGTCGCCCAGATGGTGAACTAGAGGTTTTTTTATGCGAATGGACAGGCAAAGAAGGTGTGCCGCAATTAGAAATTAGCAGCACAGTGAGTACCGCTGACCGCTTGTTTGATGTCACCAAACGCACCATGCCACCAGAGCGTGAAGATATTTTGCGCAAGAATTTACAAGCCTCTAACCTGTTGCCTAATGAAGGCTTTGCCCATGAACTTGGTGGGCAAATTGTCGGGCGGATTAAAGACCCAGTCGCCCAAGCCCGTGCCGTTTATGACTGGGTAATCGACAATACGATTTACGACAATGCTTTGCCCGCTGGCGGTTTGGGCAATGTCAAACAACAACTGGAGCAACGGCAATACACGGGGCGTTCTGCCGATATTAACGGCTTGTTTGTCGCAATTTGTCGTGCCATTGGCATTCCCGCACGCTGTGTGTATGGCGTGAGGATTGGTGGTTCGCGCTTGTTTAAAAGCCTTGGCCTCAAAGACGAAAACGCGACCTTTGCCCAACATTGCCGCGCCGAATTTTATGTTCCCGGCTATAGCTGGATTCCGGTTGACCCTAGCGATGTCCGGCGCGTGATTGCCTTAGAAGCTTTGTCAGATCGTGATCCGAAAATCATGTCATTACGCCGAGTCTTGTTTGGTGTCTGGGAAATGAACTGGGTCGCCTACAACTATTCCAGCGATACACCTTTACCCAACCTTGAAGACATCCAACCGTTCTTCATGCGCCCCCTAAGCCAGCAGCAAGGCAAATTGAACCTAGGGCAAACGCCTGACAATTTCCGCTACACTATGAAATCCAAGCAAATCTTGGATAGCTTTTAATCTTTGGTCTATTATTGATTAGGCAATACTAGACGGCGTTTAGTTATGTGTTTTTTGTTTGGTCTATGTTTTTAAAGATTCAACAAAAAATAACCCGGACTTGCTAATGCTCCTCCGGGCTACAGTTTAATGGGCTTCCTTCCCCGTAATTTAACTCCGAATCAAATGATCGAACGCGCTGAGGGCGGCTTTTGCGCCTTCGCCCA
>CAZOBT010000198.1:0-2122 GCA_964578025.1 uncultured Rhodocyclaceae bacterium
CGAATCCATAACCCACATTCAGCAAATCCCCAGAATTTAACACCTTAATCAATTGAAATGTGTGCATACGGTAGGCGCAGATTGAGAGTATAAAAAGTCAAAATTAACCAAGAGATCAGGGGGTACAACTTTCAGAGTCGTGGAAAGAGTCTTATTTTGACGGCAATTTTTGTGCTTTTTCTTCAAAATCCGAACTAAATACGTTCCATTGAGAGTTTTTAAAATCACTCTCGCAAATAAGATACAGAGTCTTGAGACCTTTATTGTTTGAATTTTTTGTCAAACGTTCAAAATATGGCTTCAAATATTCCTTTAGGGTTTCTGGCGTTGAGGCTGTCTTACCCTTACCGCATAACGAAAGAATTAGCACCCCCTCAACCTTTTCTTCTAAAAAAAACAAATGTGCCTGACAAAGTTCACCAAGATTGCATTTTCTATCTCCCGTAGAGGAAGATTCAATAATACAAACGACTTTGCCATCCTTATCTGTGAATGAGCGATCAGGTCTATAGCCATAATCACCAATTGCTTCACCTTTGGATTTGTGTTCCCAAGTCGAGCCTTCGGAAGAAAATTGGATATTTATGTTTTTGAAATCTGTGTCTTTCACTTGAGCAAACTCCCCATCAAAAAGCCAACTGGTTGAGCCAAAGACCAAGAGAGCAAGATTGTAATCGTAGGGCGTAGGAAACAGCCTAGGGACTGCATCTAGTCTCCCATGATCCTTGCTCTTGCTGTGCATTATCGTGACACGACGGGGTTTAGGCAGTTATTTGTATGATGCACTGTGGCAACAACCTGAAGATTGCCCTAGATCATTCCCCCGCCTGCCATTCTGGAGTACCTTCTCCGCTCCTTAAAAATCAACACAACAACGTTAGGAGAGCGTAATGACGGAAACTTTGCGTGTTTATTTGCAGCCCGAGGAAATGCCAACGCATTGGTATAACGTGGTTGCCGATTTGGCGAACCCACCTGCCCCGCCACTGGGGCCGGATGGTAATCCGGCAACCCCTGAGCAGATGGGGGCGATTTTTCCCGGCAATATTTTGGAACAGGAAATGTCGGCGCAGCGGTGGATTGCCATTCCTGAGGAAGTGCGGCAAATTTATGGCCTGTGGCGGCCTGCGCCTTTGTGCCGCGCCTTGCGTTTAGAGCAAGCTTTAGGCACACCCGCCAAGATTTTTTATAAGTACGAAGGGGTGTCACCTGCGGGGAGTCATAAGCCCAATTCTGCCGTGCCCCAAGCGTTTTATAACAAAGCCGCTGGCATTACGCGCCTAACGACGGAAACGGGAGCGGGGCAATGGGGCTCGTCGATTGCGTTTACTGGGCAAATGTTTGGCCTGGAAGTGAAGGTGTATATGGTCAAGGTCAGTTATCACCAAAAACCGTATCGCCGGTTGATGATGCAAACGTGGGGTGCGTCGGTCTTTCCCAGCCCTACCGACATGACCAACGCCGGGCGTGCTGCCTTGGCGGCTGATCCAGAAAACCAAGGTTCGTTAGGGCTGGCAATTTCTGAGGCGGTGGAAGAAGCGGCGAGCCGTGCCGATACCAATTACACCCTGGGTTCGGTGTTGAATCATGTGTTGCTGCATCAAACCATTATTGGCTTAGAAGCGAAAAAGCAATTCGACAAACTCGGCCTTTACCCCGATGTAATCTTTGGCCCCTGCGGTGGTGGCTCCAGCTTTGGCGGTATCGCCTTCCCCTTCTTGGCCGACAAAGCCGCTGGCGACAAACGCGCCGCCAATTTGCGCTGTGTCGCGGTTGAACCGACCTCTTGCCCGACCTTAACCAAAGGCGCGTATGCCTATGATTTTGGTGATGCCTCGGGTTATACGCCGTTGATGAAGATGTACACCTTGGGACATGACTTTATGCCACCCGGTATCCATGCCGGTGGTTTGCGCTACCACGGTGATTCGCCCTTGGTGTCCCAGTTGCTGCATGAAGGTCAGGTGGAGGCTTTAGCCGTGCCACAGGTTGCGACCTTTGAAGCCGGGGTGCAATTTGCCCGCGCCGAAGGCATTATCCCCGCCCCCGAATCCTGCCATGCCATCCGTGCCGCGATTGACGAAGCCTTAAAATGCAAGGCCACGGGCGAAGCCAAGACCAT
>CAZOBT010000198.1:2222-4504 GCA_964578025.1 uncultured Rhodocyclaceae bacterium
AAATTTAATTTGGTCTAAAAATACCCTAATAAACTACGTCAATGAATCCTATTCAGCCAAGCCTCTTCAACCAACCCACTCCCGAAATCGTGACCGGGGATTTGCTAACGCAGCCTGTTGCGGTGATTGTGAATGCGTGGAATCGCAATATTTTTCCGTGGTGGCTGCTAGTCCCGCAGGGAGTATCGGGGGCGATTAAGCGGCAGGGAGGCTATCAGCCATTTCGTGAATTACGCCGAATCGGCGTGATGCCTTTGGGGTCAGCCGTCTTAACCTCGGCGGGACGCTTGCCCTATCAAGGAATTATTCATGTCGCTGGGATCAATTTGTGTTGGCGCGCCACACAGGCATCCATTCAAAATTCGGTGCGGGCGGCAATGGCGATTGTGCAACGTGAGCAATTTCCGTCGGTGGCATTCCCTTTAATTGGCGCAGGTACAGGCGGTTTTGAGGCTGAGCAAGTGTTGAACTTGATGCAAGAAACCTTGGCGGAAATTGACTATTCGGCACGGGTAATTTTGGTGCGCTTTACAGGCAAAGCGTGAAATAGTGGATTCAGGAAACTCGTTACTGCCTGACGGTGTAATATGAGGAATCTACGTTTTTGAGCCACAACAATATCCAATGCAGCTCAATTTCCTTACTCGGCGTTCTGCGGTCTGTTGGCAATCCCTACGTACCCGTTTGGTGGTGGGGGTGTTATGTACATCGGTACTGGGGATTTGGCTGGCAATTTTCATTGCAGATCGCTATTTACGCTCCGACATGGAAGCCGAAATTTCTGCACAACAATATTCAACCGTTGCTTTAATTGCTGCCGAAATCAAGCGTTCGATTCATGAACGTAGTCGAGTTCTTGAAGCATTAGCACACTCTTTTGGGCAACAGAGCCGCCTACAAGAACGACAATTACAAGCCAATTTGCTCAGTCGTGCCAGTTTGGATGTTTTATTTAATTGGGGAGTCATTGTGATAGATGCCAACGGGACTCCCTTGGCAGATACGCTACATCCTAGCGAGCGACAACAAGCCAATTTTGCGGATTTACCTTTCTTTCAACGTTTAAAGCAGCAGCCTAAGACCTTAATTACGCCCCCCGTGCGTGGTCGCTATACCGGCGCAGCGATTATTGTGCTTGCCACCCCGATTTTGTCCCCAGAAGGGAATTTTTTAGGGGCAGTGCTGGGCGTGACGAACCTTGAGCAGCCAAATTTCTTGGATGAAATTAGTCATGCGCGTTATGGACATACGGGAGATTTTTTAGTCACCGATGTCGCCACACGCACTTTTATTGCCTCGTCAGATAAACGGCGTGTGATGAAAGCAGGCCCTCCTGTTGGGGTCAATCCGGTATATGACCGTTATTTAGCTGGCTATGAAGGCTCTGGGGTTGCGGTGAGTTCGCGGGGTATTGAGGAGCTTTCTTCTTCGGTCAAAATTGGCGATACCGGTTGGCTGATGCAATCGGTACTCCCCACCTCGGAAGCCTTCCACGTCATTCATGCCATGCGCAATCGCCTTGCTTGGCTTGGTTTAGCCCTAACCTTATGTGCAGCTAGCATCGCTTGGTGGTGGGTACGGCGGCAATTGCGCCCCTTAGAAAAATCGGCAGAATTACTGGATGAAATGCGGGAAGGGTTTCGTCCCCGCTCGCCATTGCCAATCGTATGTGAGGATGAAATTGGCAAATTTTCGCAAGCCTTTAATGCCTTACTGCAATCCATCGTCGACCAAGAGGCATTGCTCGCCAAAGTGGCGGCAACGGAACTCCTACGCAAAACCCTCACCCATGTTCCCGGCATGGTGTTTCAGTATGAGCAGTACCCTGATGGTACAGGGGCATTTCCCTTTGCCAGTGCCGCAGCCCAACAACTCTATGGCATTAGCCCAACCGAGCTAGAAAAAAGCAGTTTAAGTATTCGAGAATTAGTAGTCGCTGAAGATTACGCCCATTTCTTTGATTCATTACACGCTGCGGCGGCAAAGATGGAACGCTGGCTGCTTGACTATCGTATTCATTTGCCTGATGGCACAACAAAATGGCTGCATATTGATGCCGTGCCTGAAGCACGTCCAAGCGAGAGCAAAATTGTATGGTATGGCTTTGTGACTGATGTCACTGCCACCAAAGCCCTAGAACATGAACTGCAACAATACCGGGAACACTTAGAACAAATCGTCTCTGAACGCACGCTAGAGCTTGAACAAGCGCGACAAGCTGCGGAAGCAGGGAGCGTGGCAAAAAGTGCATTCCTTGCCAATATGAGCCACGAAATCCGCAC
>CAZOBT010000199.1:0-4493 GCA_964578025.1 uncultured Rhodocyclaceae bacterium
TATTGGAATTTCGATCACCCCAGTATGCAAGACTTAGGCGATTTTCTACGGCAACTATTCCAAGCCGATACCGAAACGCCTGAAATTTGAAATGAACCCCGTATCATCCCCCCCATTTTTTTATTTTGTTTTAACTTCTTTTTCTACTTTCCCCCCTAGGTTTTCCCCATGCGTCTTTTGCGTCTCCTTCGTATTCTTAGCGTTGCCAGCCGTCAGGGTTTGGATGAATTAGTTTTAGGTTTACAACCCAATTCTTGGCTGTTGCGTTTGCTTAATGGAATGCAATTTTGGCGCGACTTAACGCAGCCCCGTGCGGTGCGGCTGCGTTTGGCCTTGGAGTCCTTAGGGCCGATTTTTGTCAAATTTGGGCAGGTGTTATCAACGCGGCGCGATTTGATGCCGCTCGACATTGCCGAAGAACTCGCCAAATTACAGGATCGCGTGCCGCCGTTTCCGTCTGAGTTAGCCTTAGCCGAAATTGCCAAGGCTTATGGCAAGCCGGTGCAGGAAGTCTTTGCTGAATTTGACCCTGTCCCCGTGGCTTCGGCTTCGATTGCACAAGTGCATTTTGCCAAGCTGTTTGATGGGCGTGAGGTCGCGGTGAAGGTGTTGCGCCCGAATATGTTGGGCGTGATCGACCATGACTTAGCCTTGATGGATACCTTGGCGGTGTGGTTAGAACGCTTGTGGGCGGATGGCAAACGCCTCAAGCCGCGTGAAGTCGTCGCCGAATTTGGTAAATACCTGCATGATGAGCTGGATTTGATGCGCGAAGCGGCGAATTGCTCACAACTACGCCGCAATTTCCACGGCTCTCGCCTGTTGCTTGTCCCCGAAGTGCATTGGGATTTCTGCACCACCACGGTGATGGTCATGGAGCGCATGAAAGGCACGCCCATTTCGCGCATCGACGAACTGCGCACCCAAGGCATTGATCTGCCCAAACTCTCGGCGGCGGGAGTGGAAATCTTCTTTACCCAAGTTTTCCGCGATGGCTTTTTCCATGCCGATATGCACCCCGGTAATATTTTCGTCGCGGCGGATGGACGGTATATCGCCTTGGACTTTGGCATTGTTGGCACCCTGACCGACATCGACAAAAGCTATTTAGCGCAAAACTTTTTGGCCTTTTTCCGCCGTGATTACAAACGAGTCGCCGAAGCGCATATTGAATCGGGCTGGGCTCCCGCCGATACGCGGGTGGATGAATTTGAAGCCGCCATTCGCGCCGTGTGTGAACCGATTTTCGACCGCCCCTTAAAGGATATTTCCTTTGGCAAAGTGCTGTTGCGCCTCTTCCAAACCTCGCGCCGCTTTAATGTCGAAATCCAACCACAATTGGTGATGCTACAAAAAACCTTGCTCAACATAGAGGGCTTAGGCCGCCAACTTGACCCTGAACTTGACCTATGGAAAACCGCGAAGCCGTTTTTAGAACGCTGGATGAGCGAACAAATTGGCTGGCGCGGCTTGGTCAATGGCCTAAAACAAGAAGCCCCACAATGGGCAAAAACCCTACCGCAACTGCCGCGTTTGCTGCATCAAACCCTACAGCAACCGGGACAAGCCACCATCGAAGCCCAACTCACCACCTTGGTGCAGCTACAAAAAAGCAATCAACGCTATTTGCAGGTGATTTTGGTGGTGATGCTGGCTTATCTGTTGTGGCAATTACGGTAAAACCTGCAACTCTACGCGGCTATGTTGCCCATCACCTTCATTGCCAATGGGATAAACGCGGATTTGTTGGGCGCGTGCGCCATTTTGCATGAGAGCTTTTTTGATCATTGACACCCGCAATTCCGCGACGGCAAGGCTGTAGGCGCGGCTACCAAGGTAGCTGGTATGCCCAATCAGATTGATGCGGATATTGCGGTTTTCTTTGAGCCGTTGCCCATAATTCGCAATGCGTTCTTCCTCACCAGCTTGTAGGGTAGTTGTACCGGGAACAAATAGGAAATCAGTGGGAGCAAGCGGTGTAAAGGCGAAGGGGGTCGGATTCGTTGCAACGGTAGCAGGTGGCGTTGTTTCTACGGCGGCGGTACGAGCCATGTCATTAACACTTACAGGATTGGGCGTGCCAGCATTACTGCTGTTCGGCGTATTGTTTGGTACTGCCGTTGGACGATACGCCGTAAAGTTATTCAATGAGAACTCGTCTTGGATTTGGCTATACGCAGGAAAGCTCAGCCACACACACAATAGCCCTTGGCTGCAACGGGCAAAAAAGGCAGTAGAAAGGCACATCGTATTCTCAATGACTCACAATTATGCTAAATCAGCATTTGCTAAAAAGGTAGGCGCAGCAAGGCAGTGCAGAGAATCTGGCAGCCGTAAAATCGCTTCGCGATTACTGGGCGAAAAACATTTCGCCGCCGCCGCTTGATAATCCAACCATTGATACGCCCGATGTTCTGCTGCCGCTAAACGAATTGCTTGCTCCGCAGGCAGACATAAAGAAAAAAGGTGTTCGGTATTCTGCGTGACACCGGGGGCGTAACGGTGTCGCCATTGCGGAAAAATTTCCCACGTTTGGCTTTCCTGCCAATCATGCAGGTAATGTTCAGGGGTGGTGGCATCAATGCCAGTTTCTTCCCAGACTTCGCGGATGGCGGTAGCGCGCAGGGAAACATCGTCAGCCTCTTGGCTACCAGTGACAGATTGCCAATAGCCCGGATGCGCGGCACGTTCTAATAACAACACCCGGTGCTGTGGTGTAAAAATCAAGACCAAAACAGAAACCGGGCGTTTATACATGTGCCACTTGGTACTATGGTTTATAGACCAAAGATAGGCAGATCATCTCGGTCGGCAAACAAAAAGAAGGGTTTATTGACATTGCGCCAGTAGTCGGCACAGGCGGCAAACACGTCCCACAACACATCGCTTTCAGGATGCGCCGCCATTCCGGTAAAGGTAAACACATAACCCGTGGCTTCTTGCCATTCCATATCGCAAAGGCAATCAACCAAGGCATCCCAGTTGTGCGCAAAACCTTCAGGGAAATGCAGGACTTGCCCTAAATGGGCGATAAATGCCGCTTTGTCGGGATAGGCGGCAAGATCAAGGGCTTGCACCAAAAATCCGTCAGGAATACCGCCGGGCACAGGCAGGTCGGGAATCTGATACACCCCATTTTGTTGAGGGGTATAGGCAGCTTGGGCAAATTCACTCATGGGGCTTACTTCTCCACAATCCGCCGGAAACTTTGGTAATGGTCGTCGGTGTAATAAAACTCGGTGGGCGGATTGCCCCCGGCAATAATGCGCCGCGTTCCCCGGTTTTTCGCGCCCGGAGTACGCACGGTGTATTCGTGGTAATAACCCCGCGCTTGCTTAGGCAACAGTTTTTCAAAATTACCAAAGACCACACCATCACGCTCATAGGGAAAAGGCCCACCTTGACGAATCAAGGCGAGGGTTTCCCGTGCCTCTGGTGGAAGCTGCCGAGGCGTAATTTGCTCGGCAGCCATCCCAACCATCGTGCTGCTTGACGTATTGACTGACTGCTCTTGCCGATTTTGCGAGTAACTTGGCGAATGGGCAGCATTTGGGGCTTCGGCATTGCAGGCCACCGCCAAAGCACATGCGGCAATGCCAAAGATTCGGCGCAGAGAAGTCAGTAACATCATGAGCACTCCTGATTAAGCATTATCGGCAGGGTTTGCCAATGTTGCCTTGTTGGTGTTACGCAAACGGATGTGCAATTCGCGTAATTGCTTTTCATCCACCGGGCTGGGGGCTTGGGTGAGCAAGCATTGGGCGCGTTGGGTTTTGGGGAAGGCGATCACATCACGGATGGATTCTGCCCCCGTCATCATCGTCACGATACGATCCAGACCAAAGGCCAAACCACCGTGGGGCGGTGCGCCGTACTTGAGGGCATCGAGTAAGAAACCAAATTTGAGTTGGGCTTCTTCTTCACCAATGCCTAAGGCGGCAAAGACTTTTTCTTGTACGTCAGCACGGTGAATCCGCACCGAACCGCCGCCGATTTCCCAACCGTTTAAGGCCAAGTCATAGGCTTTGGCTAAACAAGCACCGGGGTTAGTGGTCAGCAAGTCCAAATGCTCATCTTTGGGGCTGGTGAAGGGGTGATGGCAGGCCGTCCAGCGGTTATCTTCTTCATCGTATTCAAACATGGGGAAGTCAACCACCCATAATGGCTCCCATGCCTTGCCATTGACATAGCCTTTTTCATGTCCCAGCTTGGTACGCAACGCGCCTAAGGCATCGTTAACTACCTTGGTTTTATCTGCACCGAAGAAGATCAAATCGCCAGACTGTGCGCCGGTACGTTCCAAAATGGTCTTTAAGGCGGCTTCGTTCAGGTTCTTGACGATGGGGGATTGCAAGCCGGTTTCATTGGCTTGCGTGACATCTTTCACCTTGATATAGGCCAAGCCCTTCGCCCCATAGATACTGACAAACTTGGTGTATTCGTCAAGTTCGCTACGGGTCAGGCACGCACCACCGGGGACACGAAAGGCAGCA
>CAZOBT010000200.1:0-4462 GCA_964578025.1 uncultured Rhodocyclaceae bacterium
GCAGGGAAGGCACAAAAAAATTGATCTTCCATGTAGGTTAGGCGGATTTGCTTATCGCAATGCAAACTACCATAGTTTGAATTTCATCCGCTGTTGTTTAGGTTGATGCAAGTTTCTTATAAGAAAGGATATAACTTACGACGGTTAGCAAGAGTAACGCACTTAGGATTAAGGTTCGATCCCAATATTGCACCGCAAGCCCTGTAATCAGAAAAACTGGAATCCAGAGGTACTTTGCAACTTTCGCGTTAGCAACAGTCCCGCTTTCGGGAAGTTGCAACTTAGGGTTAGGCAGGATGACGATTTTGTCATAGATCAAATGATGCAGATGATGTCGATCTGGTTGTCCAGGAGCTGTGTCATGTACATATTTTCGCCGATAGACACTATAGAGCGTTTCAGTAATTGGATAGGCCATTAGGACGAGGGGAAACCACGCGGAAACCTCAGGGTTTCTGATAACCAGCAAAATCGAAAGCTCTGCCAATAAAAAGCCCATCAAATAGGCTCCTCCATCCCCTAAGAAGAGATTCCCGTTGGGCCAGTTCCACAAAAAGAAGCCAACAAGAGCCCCTAAGAGTGCGCAGCTGAGCTGTAGGACTAAGTTGTCTTGGGCAAAAAAAGCAACAGCAGCTAAGCCAAGTAATACGATGATTGAATACCCAGATGATAGGCCATTAAACCCATCCATAATGTTAATGGAGTTAGCGACCCCAGCCACTGCAAATGCAGTAAATAGGATTGCAAGCAATGGGGTGGCAACAAGAATCCCATCAAGCCATGGCATATCTAAACGTGTCAGAATGCCACCAAACAAGTAGGCAGCAAATGCTCCAGAGGCCATAGTTAACATCAAGCGATCTAATGGTCCAACTCGTTTAGTCAAATCTTCAACAATGCCACCAAGAAAGGCAGGGGTCGCGCTTAACAAAACAAGTGAGTAAAGATCAACATTAAAAGGGAAATCCGCCTGAAATCTGCTTTGAACAAAATTCAACAGTAAAATTGAGACACCTAAACCAATGGCTAACGCTAATCCACCAATACGTGGGGTGGGTTCAGTGTGCATTTTCTGTGGACCAGAATTGACATGGTCATGAGTTAGGTGTTCATGTAAGTGAGAAGACCAAAGAACTAGCCAGCAAATTAGGCAACTACATATCCCACTGGTAATAACGAGAGAAACTGCAACTAGCAAATTAAAATCTTGGTTTAAAAAGGCATAAGGCTGAGGAATGGTGGCATGTTGCTGCAGTGCTAGCCAGACAAACACTGGCATCAATAAAATAGCGACGAAACTACCAATGTGCTTAATAAAAGGGGTATTACTTAACATAGGCTTAGAATGGAAGGATAATTTGGCTCAACTTGTCCACCTAGTGCAGGCGTTCCTCATTCTACCCTAACTATATGTAAGAAAACGGGTTGTGCCTCAAACAGTAGTAGTCTAATTTCCCTAGTCACCTCGATAGGTGGAAAATTCACTGAAAAAGAAGAAATGGATGACACAGAAATGCAGGGTATTCGATGACAGTTTTAAGCGGCCTTCTTTGCCCGAGCCCTGAAATGACATACCACACCTACCTACCCCAACCCCACCGTTCTATCCGCCACTTCCCTGACAAACTCGCTGTCATGGCTAATCAAAATAATGCTGCTGCCGTTTTCGATGCGTTGGCGGAGGGTGGTGGTGAGGTGGTTTGTTCCGGCGGTGTCGAGGTTGTTGGTGGGTTCGTCGAGGAGGAGGAGGTCGGCGGGGGCTTGGAGGATTGCCCACAGCGCGAGGTATTGCCGTTGCCCGCCCGAGAGCCGATCAAGGCGCAGGTGCAATTTATCGGCGAGCCACGGGGGTAAGCCCGTGGGGCTGGCTTGGGTGAGGCGGAGTAAATCTTGCCCAGAGAGCGGCAAGCCTTTGACTGGCGGTTGTTGCTGCGTTTGGAGGGCGAGGCGTGCGCCCGTGGCAAGGTGCAGTTGCCCGCTAAAGCAGGTCGCGCTGCCAATGATGGCGTGGAGTAAGGTACTTTTGCCAATGCCATTTGGCCCCGTCAGGGCAAGGATTTCCCCCGGCGCGACGCTAAAACTCACGGGGCCTAAAATCGCTTGTTCCCAACCGACAACGACCTGATCTGCACAAAGCCACGGGCGCATGGTTTATAGCCCTTTCAGCAAGCGGTTCAGCGTATCGTCAAATAGACCAAATAGCGAATTGGCCTCTGGAGTCCCGCCCACTGTGTAAGGTAGCATCACAGACTGAATACCTGTTTTGCTACTGATCCATTTGCTGGGCCCATCGTTTTGATAGGCGGCGCGTAAGACCATTTTCGCAGGTTGGCTTTGTTGTTGCGCCACCAAATTCGCCAAATGGCTGCTGCTTGGCTCAACGCCGGGCTTGGGTTCTAACGCCCCTACTTCCTTGATCCCTAGCCAATTTGTTAAATAGGTAAACGATTTGTGATGCACCAAGACCGGTACGCCTTTGAGCGGCGCGGCTTGCTTTTCCCAACGGCTGATCGCGGCTTTCCATTTCTCGGCAAAGGCCATGTAATTGCCTTGGTAAGTCGTGGCATGGGCGGGGTCGAGTTGGGCAAGGCGTTTGCTTAAAGCTTCGCCGATTTTGAGGAAGTTGCGCGGGTCAAGTTGAATGTGTGGATTGCCACCGGGATGCACATCACCATGCGCCCGATCCACTACCGCCGGGACATCCAAGCGCGGCACAAAATTCGCCGCTTCAAAGAAACCCGCTTGCCCGGTTTGGATTTTGCTATTGCCCGCTTCACGCTGCACTACGGGCAACCAGCCAATTTCCAAATCTGCCCCCGTCGCCAGCAGCAAATCCGCCTGCCGCGCCCGTGCTAAGAGCGAAGGCTTGGCTTCAATGCGATGCGGGTCTTGCAGGGCATGGGTCGCGGTAAACACCTCCACCTGATTCCCCCCAATCTCCTTCGCCAACGCCCCCCATTCGGGAACGGTAGCAAACACATTCAACGCCGCCCACGCCGCGTGCGCAGGTAACAACAGGGCAAGCGCGGTAACGAAACGCGCCCAACGAGTCAAACGAGTACATTCTTTTTTCATGATTTATTCCTCCTGTTTAGAACTTATGCGCCCCGTGTGCGCCTAGGCTCATGATGTATTGCAAGGTGATTTGGTTGTCGGTAATCCCGGACATGGCTTTGTTTTGGGCGTATTGCAAGCGCATTAAGGAAAACTCTGACCAGCGGTAGTCCAGCATGATCGAATCTCGCTTGGGTTTGTAACCTGTACCGGTTACGTCCAGATTCACGGCATTTACGCCAAAGTCACGCGTACCGCTATTTAGGCGTTCGCTGCGGAGGCCAACGCGCCAATTGGGGGTGAATTGGTAGATGGCTTGCGCATACCAGCCAGATTGTTTGCCTTGGTAGCCGCTGGCAACGCCGCCCGTACACGCCGAAGGATTGGCGGCATCGGCATCGCTACACAGTAAATCCCCGCTTTCTTTACGCTGGAAATACTCGCCTTGCAGTTTCAGATTTTGATATTTTGGATTGCCATTCGGTGCCCATTTCCACACAAAATCCGCTAACCAAGTGCTGGATTTACCGCTAAATTGGGTGAGGGCTTCAACTGCATTGAGGTCTTCCATGTGGGCTTCGCGGTCTTTGGCAGTGGTGCGCAAATACGACACGCCCGCCCGCCAACTATGTTCTAGCCCAAGATCACCGCCGAGATGCGCAAAGATTGCCCCTGCGCCACTGCCATTTTTGTTGCGATTCGTGCCGGGGTAATTCGCCCCGCGCCCGGTTTCCGCACCAAATTCAAGGAAGAAGGGCGTGGGTGCAAGCCATTTGCCTTGAATCCCATCTTGCACATAACTGCCTTCATAGCCAAACAAGGCTTGGTACATCAAGGGCGCGTCGGCAAAATCCCATTGATGCGGATGTTGCTCGTTTAAATAACCAATGCCCGAACGGAAACGCCCAGCTTTTAGGCCAAGGCCATGATCCAAATTCAAGCTTTTAAACCACGCTTCTTCGACCTCGGCTTGCCCATCTTTCATGGCAATAATCGCTTGCCCTCGGAACATATTATCGACGTTTGCCGCCAGCATTAACTCGGTATGGTCAACCGAGAAACCACGGCGATTGGCATCAGGAATGCTACCTGTTCCATGATCGTGCCCACCAGCGGGGAAGAAGCCAGTAATACCACGTTCAGCAATGTCCTTTTGCGTTTTGTACTGCCCTTGCAAAATCAGGGAAATTTCTGGGTTAAAGGCGGTTGCATTGTTACTGTTCGTGGGACGCGGCATTTTCAGATTCGCATCAGCCACCGTGTTGGCGGGTGTAGGCGGCGTTGCCGTAGCGACGGCAGAAACTGCCGCTGTTGCCTGTGGCTCGGCACGTTGCGCGGTGGATTGCGCCTGATTCAGCTTTTGCTCCAAGCTTGCAATCCGTTGTTCATAGTTGGCTTGCATGGCTTG
>CAZOBT010000201.1:0-1967 GCA_964578025.1 uncultured Rhodocyclaceae bacterium
GAACTGCGGGCGCAGGAGGAGCAATTAGCGAAACGGGTTGAGCGTTTGCATCTGTTGGCAGAGAGCGTGGCACGCAAAGAGGTGGAACAGGCCGAAATTGAGCTGCGGGCTTTCCGCGAACGCAAGCAAGCCATGCAAAAAGGCTTGCAAGCTGAAGCCCTCCGCGCCCCAGTGAGTGGTGTCGTCAGTGCGGTGAATGTCGTGGTGGGGCAAGTGGTTGAGGCGCGGGAAATTGTCTTTGAAGTCCTTGATCCCCAACGCCTCGCCGTCGAAGCGCAATTTTTCCCGACGCTGGTTGCAACAACAACGGCGACAACAATGGCGACAACGACGGCTCCGAATTTCCAGACGGCGACTGCCGTTTTAGGTAATGGTTTAAACAATAACCTAAGTTTGCCGCTGCGCTTTGTCGGTGTCGGACGTAGCTTAAAAGCGCAAGCCATGCCTGCCTTATTCCGCGTCCAAGCGAGTTCAAGTACGACGCTGCCCTTGCTGGCGGTGGGGCAAACCTTAAAGGTGCTGGCGGCGGGCAACGACAAGCAAGCGGGGGTCGCCGTACCAAGTCAAGCCGTGGTGCGTGATGCGAATAACGAAACGATTGTTTGGCTGCATAGCGAGGCCGAACGCTTTACCCCGCGCAAGGTGCAAGCCAGCCCCTTAGATGGGCAGCGTGTCTTGATTTCCCTTGGTTTGCAAGGCGGCGAGCGGGTCTTGAGTCAGGGCGCGGCGGCCTTGGCGCAATTTCGTTAAGCATGAAGAAGCCCTATGTTTAATCACATTATTTTCACCAGTTTGCAGCAACGCCTGATGGTGTTGGGCATGGCCTTGTTATTGAGCCTGTATGGTGCGTTGGTCGTGCCGCAGATGCCGGTTGATGTCTTGCCTGACTTGAATAAGCCAATGGTGACGCTGATGAGCGAAGCCGGGGGCATGGCACCGGAAGAGGTGGAGCAATTTGTCAGTTTCCCGCTAGAAGCGGCAATGAATGGTATGCCCGGCGTAACGCGGGTGCGTTCGGTGTCGGGGATTGGCTTATCGGTGGTCTATGTCGAATTTGCGTGGGGCAGCGATATTTATCGCAATCGCCAGCAAGTTGCCGAACGTTTAGGGCTAGTACGCGAACAACTGCCTGCTGGGGTTGTGCCGCAAATGGGGCCAATTAGCTCCATTATGGGCGAGGTCATGTTGCTGGCTCTGCCAGTGGATACGACAGAAAGCGGGGCAGGCAATCCAATGGCGGTACGTGAATTTGCCGATTGGGTGCTGCGCCCGCGTTTATTGACCTTACCGGGTGTTGCTCAAGTCATTGTCATGGGGGGGCAGGTGCGGCAATACCGCGTTGAGCCAGATTTAGCGCGTTTGCAAGCGGCTGGCCTGAGCCTGACGGATCTGGAAAATGCCTTAAAAAATGTCGGTGGCAATAGTGCGGGCGGCTTTGTCGACGTGGGTGGGCGCGAATATCTGATTCGTAATATTGGGCGTACCACTCGTTTAGACGACATTAAAAATCAGGCAGTGGCGGTAAAAAATGGGCGGGTAATTTTGTTGCAACAGGTGGCAACGGTCGAATTTGCCCCGGCGGTAAAACGGGGGGATGCCAGCTATCAAGGCAAACCAGCGGTGATTTTGTCGGTACAAAAACAACCCTCGGCAGATTCGGTGCAACTCACTACGGCGGTAACACACGCCTTAGACGAGCTACAAAACCAACGCCCCGCCGGGGTGGGTAAGCCGCAATTCTTATTTCGCCAAGCCAGCTTTATCGAAGCGGCCTTAGGCAATGTGCAAGAAGCCTTGCGCGATGGTGCGCTCATGGTAGTGCTTGTCTTGTTTGTCTTTTTGGGCAATGGACGCACCACCTTAATTTCCCTGACCGCGATTCCCGTGTCTTTATTGGTCACGGCCTTAATCTTTCATTATGCGGGCTTGTCGATTAACACCATGACGCTGGGCGGTTTGGCGATTGC
>CAZOBT010000201.1:2067-4434 GCA_964578025.1 uncultured Rhodocyclaceae bacterium
CGTTCTGGCGTGGTCTATGCCACGTTGATTGTGGTGTTGGTGTTCTTACCGTTGTTTGCCTTGCCGGGGATTGAAGGGCGGTTATTTACGCCCTTGGGCTTGGCCTATGTGGTGTCGATTTTGTCGAGCATGGTCGTCGCCATGACCTTGACCCCGGTACTCTGTTATTTCCTTTTGCCCAAAATGCCCCAGTTAGCGCATGGCGATAGTCGCTTGGTCGCCTACTTAAAACAGCAAGATCAACGTTTGTTAACGTGGTCGTTTGCGCATAGCCGTGCTTTGCTGAGTGGGGCGGTGGGCTTGGTGTTGCTGGCGGCGGCTTCCTTGCCCTTTTTCCCGAAAGCCTTTTTGCCGCCGTTTAATGAGGGAACATTAACCATTAACGTGGTGCAAAACCCTGGTACGTCCTTGGCGGCTTCGGATCAGGTTGGCGCACAGGCCGAGCGTCTTTTGTTAGAGGTGCCAGAAGTGGTCACGGTGGGGCGGCGTACCGGACGCGCCGAGCTGGATGAACATGCCGAAGGCGTACATTATTCCGAAATTGATGTTGATTTACGCCCATCAGAGCGCGAACGCAGCGCGGTGATTCAAGACATTCGCACCCGTTTGAGCGTCATTCCGGCGGCGATTAGCGTCGGACAGCCGATTTCGCACCGTTTAGACCATTTGCTCTCTGGGGTGCGGGCGCAGATTGCCTTAAAAATCTTTGGTGATGATGTCGATACCCTGCATGGTTTAGCGCGTGATTTGCAGCAACGCCTAAGCAAAATTCCCGGCATTACTGATTTGCAAACTGAAAAGCAGGTACGCATTCCACAATACAAAATCCGTATTGATTACGCCGCCTGTGCGCGTTATGGCTTGCCAGCGGGCGAGTTATTGCAACGTTTAGAACAACTGCTGGCGGGCGAAAAACTGGGGCAGTTATTCGAGGGCAATCGCCGTTTTGATCTGTTCTTACGCTTGCCCGACAGCGAGCGGCAAGCCGAGGGGCTAAATCGTTTAAGCCAACTGCTCATCGAAACCCCAACTGGGCGGGTGCCATTGGCACAACTCGCCGAGATTAGCGATAGCGATGGCCCCAACCAAATTGGGCGCGAAAACCTGCGGCGGCGCATTGTTTTATCGGCAAATACCGACGGCTCGGACATGAGCCGGATCATTGCTACGGTGCGGCAAGAATTGCAGCAATACCCTTTACCAACGGGCTATTTCACCGTGTTAGAAGGGCAATTTTTGGCACAAGAAACCGCCAGCAAACACATTGCTGGGCTGGCGGTGTTGTCACTGACTTTGATCTTCTTGGTGCTGTATCAACGCTATCGCTCGGCGGTCTTAGCCGCGATCATCATGGGCAATATTCCCTTGGCCTTAGTCGGCGCGGTGCTGGCTCTGTGGCTCTCTGGCGCACCGTTATCGGTAGCGGCCTTGGTCGGTTTTATTACCTTAACGGGCATTGCCACGCGCAATGGCATTCTCAAAATCAGCCATTACCTCAATCTTTGCTTGCATGAAGGCATGGGCTTTACGCAGGCCATGATTGTGCGCGGCTCGTTAGAACGTTTAACCCCGGTGTTGATGACCGCGTTGGTGGCGGCGTTTGCCTTATTGCCCCTGCTCTTTGCCGCCGATGCCCCCGGTAAAGAGATTTTGCACCCGGTGGCAGTGGTGATTTTTGGCGGCTTAGTTAGCTCAACCTTACTCGACACCTTACTCACCCCGGTAGTGTTCTGGCGATTTGGCGGCGCGGCAGTGCGCCAATTACAAGACCAAAGTAAAAATTCGCCAATCAACCTTATGTAGCAATCCATATGGAAAATAGACCAAATAAATACGGCGCACATTCAACCCTGTTTAACCTATCTCAACCCAGTTCAATCCATCTCAAACTAATCGGAGCTATCCAATGAAACGCCTTATTTCTTGCTTATCTTTATGCCTTAGTGTTGCCACGGTCAGCCTGTTCCCGCTGCACGCCCACGCCCATGACGATGCCACGCTCGACAAAATGAAAGCTCCACATGGTGGGCAAATTCGTATGGCGGGGGCGTATCACTTTGAACTTGTGCTCAATCCCAAAGCTACGCTGGATAAAGACAGCAACGTTGCAGTGTATTTAAGCAATCACGGCGACGGCAAAATTGCCAGTGCGGGCGTAAGCGGTAACATCGTCTTATTAAGCAGCAAAGGCAAAACCACCCTCGCCCTCACCCCCGCTGGTGATAATCAACTCAGCGGCACAGGCAAATACCAAGCCGAACCCGGCCTCAAAGCCGTTGTCTCTTTAAGCTTCCACGACAAGAGCACCGCGAAAGCCCGTTTCACACCCTTAGCAAACGCCTCCAACATGAGCAGCACCTCGAATAC
>CAZOBT010000202.1:0-4409 GCA_964578025.1 uncultured Rhodocyclaceae bacterium
TCGGCCTGATCGGGGCGCGACAGTTGGAACACCGGCTGCCCAGCAGCAAGCACTTGCCCAGCTTCGGCTTGCACCTGTGCAATCACCCCACTTTGTTCAGCATGTAATACGGTGTAAGCACTTTGATTGCCCGCCAATGTCGCTTGGGCTTGCGCACTTTTCGCCGCACTGATTTTGCTGTCTAAGGCGGCTTGACTCACAAAATTCTTTTGCTGCAATTCTTGATAACGGCGTAATTCTGCCGTGGCTAAGTCAGCCTGCGCCCGTGCAGCGGCGGCTTGCGCCTGCATATCGCTTGGCTCTAAACGTGCCAACACTTGCCCGGCTTTCACCTCTGCCCCGGCATCCACTAAACGCGCCATTAATTTGCCGGGAATGCGGAACGATAAGGGGATTTCGGTACGCGAACGTACTTCACCGCGATAGGTGCTACTGCTATCGCCATCGGCCTCCCCAACGACTTGGGTCAACACCACCCGTTGCACGGGTTGAGCTGGGGGTGGGGCGTGGCAAGCGGTCAAGCTCAGGCTGAAGGGCAAACCCAAAAGAACGCTCAGACTCAGGCGAGACCCTAGGCGGGCGGAGAAAACAGCAAAAGCAGCAGGGGATTTCATGCGTGTAAACCTCGTAACAGCAAATCAAAGTGCATGTTTAAGACATCTTCAGGCTCGGCCTGACTACAACGGCATTGCGCCATCGAAAATCGCCAAACCGCTAACATCAACAAGGGAGCCATCGTCATATCAATACATAGTTCAATATCCACCGGGCGAAATTCGCCACTGGCGATGCCCTGTTCCAACACCCGGCGCAACAACGCCCGGCCTCGACTAATGACATTATCGTAATAATATTGCGCCACCTCGGGGAAATTACTGGCTTCGCTAATCATCAACTTCGGCACACCCGCCAAAGTCGTCCCGCCGATCATCTTCCACCATGCTAAAAGCAAGGTTTGCAGCAATTCACTGCTTGAACCTTGATGCGCCTGTAAGGTGGCTTCACCATGCGCCAGTACAGGAATAATGCCCTCTTGAATCACCGCCTTAAACAGGGCTTCTTTGCTATCGAAATACAAGTAAAGCGTGCCTTTCGACACCCCCGCCCGCGCCGCGACATCCTCTAAGCGTGTCGCTGCAAAGCCTTTTTCCACAAACAAGGCCAAGGCCGCCTGCGTCAACTCCCCCGGCCGCGCCTCCTTACGCCGCTGTCGGGGTTTGGGTGAATTTGGAGATGGCAAAGAAGAATCGTACATAGCAATAAATCGCGACAAGTTAATGACTGACTGGTCAGTAATTTATCAGGCAAAAAAAAAGCGGTCAAATATTTTTTGCCGCTATGCACAAAAAACCGTGCGCCTATTTCGTAGGTCGGAAATTTGGTCTATGGCTGAATAAAGGATGTTAGACATTCTATTTCAGCCATTTTTTAGTTTGGTCTAAAAATTAGGTAGTACGCGCTAAGGTAGCGGAGATGAGTTCGCCGAGGCGTTCTAGGTATAGCACGCCCATTTCGCCATGAAAGCGTTGCGGGTCTTCGCTGCCGAGGGCAATCACGCCGATGCTTGTCCCACCACTGCGCAGCGGAATCAACGCTTGGGAACGCACGCGATCAGCTTGTTGCTCACCAAACCAATCGGCACTACTGGGGTTGCTACGTCCACAATAGGGTTGATTTAAGCCTTCAATGATTGGCTGCAACTCAGGGGTAATGCGCAAAAATTCAGGCTGATCGGTGAGATGGCTAGGCTCTTGCCATAAACATATAGCATAGATTGGAATAGCAAAATCATCACGCAAATGAAAATGCACCAGATGCAATACCGTAGGCAAGGTGGCGGCGGTGGTTAGACCAACGGCAAGACGATGCACCTTACTGCTGATGCTATCGTTTTGCTCGCCGTAGCTGATGAGTTCGGCGATTTTGCGTTCGAGCTGGCGATTTTTGTCGCGCAGCACCACCATTTGTCGTTCACTCAAAGAAATCGCACGGTCGCTATGTGGATGTGGAACAACCAAGTTTTCTAAGAGGCCGGGGTTTTCTTGAAAAAAATGCGGATGTGCATTGAGGAAGGCAATAACCTCATCGGCTTTCATAGCTCAATCATCCCTTTAAATACCACCACGGCGGGGCCACTCATAAACACGGATTGACCGGGTTGCCATGCGATTTCTAATTCACCACCGCGTGTGCTAACGCGCACCGGTGAAGCCAATAAACCCCGGCGAATCCCCGCCACCACCGCCGCACATGCGCCCGTGCCGCAAGCCAAGGTTTCGCCTGAACCACGTTCGTAAACACGCAAGCGAATGTGTTGCTGATTGACGACTTGCAAGAAGCCAACATTGACCCGTTCGGGGAATTGCACATGGCTTTCCAGCAACGGCCCGCGTAAGGCAACGGGGGCGGTGTCGACATCCTCGACCACTTGCACCGCATGGGGATTGCCCATTGAAACGACGGTAATGTCCAAGGTTTCCGCGCCAACTTGCACCGGATAAATCACAGTATCCGTATGGCTATCGTTGGCTTCTGCATCGCTTGGTGCAGTCGGAATGAAAGGAATCTCGATGGGGGCAAATTTGGGTGCGCCCATATCTACCGTGACCATGCCATCGTCGTTGACGATCAGCTCTAACAAGCCTTTCTTGGTTTGCACACGAATCCGGCTTTTTTCGGTTAAGCCTTCATCTAAAACAAACCGCGCAAAACAACGTGCGCCATTACCACATTGTTCGACTTCGCCACCATCGGCATTAAAAATGCGATAGCGGAAATCCACATCCGGGCGCGAGGGACGCTCAACCAGCAGAATCTGGTCACAACCTACGCCAAAATTGCGATTGGCGAGAAAGCGTAGCTGTTCTGGCGTGAGTTGAATGCGTTGGCGCACGCCATCTAACACCACAAAGTCATTACCCAAGCCCTGCATTTTTGAAAATCTGAGTTTCACCGGATGTGTTCCTTTGTCGATAAAGTTACTACAGTTTTTTATCCATGATGTAGTCATTCATGACATAGCCGCGCCCAATGTCATCAACGATTTCTTCACGGGTCTCAAAGCCATATTTGCGGTATGAACCAATGGCTTTGGTGTTGCGTTTATTCACGGCTAAGGACAGTTGTGTATAACCTTGCTTGCGCGCACGTTCGGCAACGTGTTCAATCATCTTGCCGCCAACGCCTTGGCGTTGCACATCGGGGTGGATGTACAGCTTATCTAAGACGAAATTACCGCCTTTCAGTTCGCTAAAGGCAAAGCCAATACGCCGTCCGTCCACAAAAGCCTGATCTAGCCATTTGTTGGCACACTCTAAATCGTCATACAAACGCTCGACACCAAAGCGCAATTCCAACATAAAGTCGATTTGCTCTTGCGTGATGATCTCTGGGTAACTGGCTTGCCAAATTTCGCGGGCTAAGGCAGACACTGCCGGAACATCAGGGTTGGTAATTGGTTTGATTTCGATCGTGCTCGTGGTACTCATGTTAGTAAAATCTCCCTTCGCCGGGGGGGCGAGTTTTGAAACGTTTATGCAACCAGAAATATTGTTCCGGCATTCGCCTTACTTCTTGTTCAATGAAGGCGTTCATGCGCCGGGTGTCTTCCTCCACACTCTCCCCGGGGAAATCTTGCCATGCGGGCTGTAATTCTACCGTGTAGCCGTGCTCACTCATACGGGTAATACAAGGAACAACCTCGGCCTTAGTCAAACGCACCAAGCGCGATAAGGCCGGAATCGTTGCCGCCTGCACGCCAAAAAATGGCACAAAAATCGAATCCTGCGGCCCGTAATCCATGTCCGGCAAATAATAAAATGGGCAGCCTTCTTTTAAGGCTTTAATCACCCCACGCATCCCATCTTGGCGCGACAACAAACGCGGGGCGTTAAAACGGCTGCGCCCATGCCGTAGTAAATCATCCAACACCGGGTTTTTTTGTTTGGAATAGACATTCACAAACTGGCGTTGGCTCATCATGGTTAAGCATGTCCCACCGACATCCAAGCCAACAAAATGTGAAGCCAAGATAATCGTTGGCTTGCCAGTCAGGTTGTCTAAATGCGCTTGCCCTTGCAGCGTAATCAAGCGGCGTAAACGGGCTTCACGACTCCACCACAACCAAGAACGGTCTAAAAACGCTTGGGCAAAAAGACGAAATTGCGCTTTGACAATGGCTTCGCGCTCGGCCTCGCTTTTCTCAGGAAAGCACAAGCGCAAATTGGTGCGTGCCACCTTGCCACGCTCACGCCCAAACCAATAAAACAGCCTGCCTAAACCCGCTCCCAAAGCGCGTAACACGGGTAAGGGCAGCCAATGCAAGAGCCAAAAAATTACCAGCACCGGGTAAGTATGCCAATGTGACCAATGAATCTGTGTGTGACTACGCATGGCTTAGTTGTCTAGCA
>CAZOBT010000203.1:0-4403 GCA_964578025.1 uncultured Rhodocyclaceae bacterium
TAATATCTTTGCGGTTCAGTTCCACCCCGAAAAAAGTGCACGAGATGGGCTGCAACTCTTACAAAACTTTGTTTCTTGGCAACCCTAAAGCGCGAAATTTTTAACGACAGCGTGTTAACGCTTAACCCTGTGTACGACAGTGCTAACACCGCTACTTTCCTTCCTCCTCTCTTCTTTCACCCACTAACAACATGCTTATCATTCCCGCCATTGACCTCAAAGACGGCCAGTGTGTCCGACTCAAACAAGGCCTGATGGAACAGGCCACCGTGTTTTCCGAAAAACCTGCTGACATGGCGCAACATTGGCTAGAGCAAGGGGCGCGGCGTTTACATTTGGTTGATCTAAATGGTGCTTTTGCTGGCAAACAAAAGAACGAATCTGCCATCCGCGATATTCTGGACATTGTTGGCGACGATATTCCTGTGCAACTTGGCGGGGGTATTCGTGATTTAGATACGATTGAAAAAGTGTTGGATGACGGTATTAGCTACGTCATCATTGGTACAGCCGCTGTGAAAAACCCCGGCTTTTTGCAAGATGCGTGTGCCGCTTTCCCTGGACATATCATCGTTGGCTTAGATGCCAAAGATGGCAAAGTCGCGACCGATGGCTGGTCTAAAGTGACACGTCATGATGTCGTGGATTTAGCCAAGAAATTTGAAGATTATGGCGTTGAATCCATTATCTATACCGACATTGGGCGTGATGGCATGTTAAGTGGCATCAATATGGAAGCCACCGTGCGTTTAGCCCAAGCCTTGCGCATCCCGGTCATTGCGTCTGGTGGTTTCTCCAATCTGCAAGATGTGGAAAATCTATGTGCGGTTGAATCTGAAGGCATTGTTGGCGTGATTGCTGGACGGGCAATTTACGATGGCTCTTTAGATTTCCAATCAGCGCAAGCCGCTGCCGATAAGGGGACAGTGTGAGCCTTGCCAAGCGCATCATTCCCTGCCTAGACGTAACCGCTGGGCGGGTAGTGAAGGGAACGAATTTTGTTGATTTGCGTGATGCGGGTGATCCGATTGAAATCGCCCGCCGCTATGATGAGCAAGGGGCAGACGAAGTTACCTTCCTTGACATTACTGCCAGCTCTGATCAACGCGACATTATTTTGCACATCATCGAAGCCTGTGCCGAACAGGTGTTTATTCCCCTAACCGTCGGTGGCGGGGTGCGCAAAGTCGAAGATGTGCGGCGTTTGCTGAATGCAGGGGCTGACAAGGTATCGATGAATACGGCGGCGGTACAAAACCCCGACTTAGTCTTTGATGCCTCTAGCAAAGTCGGGTCGCAATGTATTGTGGTCGCGATTGATGCGAAACAAGTCGCTCCCGGCAAATGGCATGTATTCACCCACGGTGGGCGCAACGACACTGGTTTAGATGCAGTGCACTGGGCGCAAAAAGTTGCAAGCCTTGGTGCGGGCGAAATTCTCTTGACCAGCATGGACAGAGACGGGACGAAAAATGGTTTCGATTTAGCCTTAACTCGTGCCGTTGCCGATGCGGTAAGGATTCCGGTGATTGCCTCGGGTGGAGTCGGTAATCTGCAACATTTAGCCGATGGTGTTTCAACTGGGCGAGCCGATGCCGTGTTGGCAGCTTCGATTTTCCACTTTGGCGAATATACGGTGCGCCAAGCCAAAGAGCACATGGCAGCACAGGGGATTGAGGTTCGCCTGTGAGTGATTTGAATCCCGATTTACCGTATCTGGATGCCTTGAAATGGGATCAAGATGGCTTAATTCCTGCGATTGCCCAAGATGCTACAACGGGGCGAGTTGTGATGTTTGCATGGATGAATCGTACTTCCTTGCAAGAAACGTTGACGACTGGAAACGCCGTGTATTGGTCACGCTCTCGCCAGCGTTTATGGCGCAAAGGCGAAGAATCTGGGCATTACCAAAAGATTCAAGGGATTCGTACTGATTGTGATGGTGATGTTTTGCTCCTTTCGATTGTGCAGGAGGGAGGCATTGCCTGTCACACCGGGCGCGAAAGTTGTTTCTTCTTTGCCTTAAATGCAGATGAACAGACCAAGCAACAACACTGGCAGCCCGCTGATCCTATTCTTAAAGACCCGAAGGAGATTTACAAAAAATGAGTACGCATGACATTTTGCATCGTCTATCTGACACCTTAGCGTCTCGCCGTAACGCTGACCCCGAAACCTCTTACACCGCCCAATTATTTGCCAAAGGCCCGGATTCAATTCTGAAAAAAATCGGGGAAGAATGTGCAGAACTAATCATGGCAGGCAAAGAAGGCAAGCGTTTGAATGTGGTATGGGAATCCACCGATGTGATCTACCACGTCTTGGTGTTGTTGGCTTTCTATGGTTTAAGTATTGAAGATGTTTCACAAGAAATGCGCCGTCGTGAAGGCATTTCTGGCATCGAAGAAAAGAAAGCCCGCGATAAGTCCTAATCAGATAGAAGGGGATTGTTTATGGATAACTGCATTTTCTGTCGCATTGTGCGTGGGGAAATCCCCGCAAAAAAAGTCTATGAAGATGAGGATATTCTCGCGTTTCATGACATTAATCCGCTGCGCCCGCTGCATGTGTTGATTATTCCCAAAAAACACATCAGTTCCTTAGCCAGTGCGACGGAAGCAGATATTCCGGTGTTGGGCAAAATTTTGGCGAAAGCCAACGAAATTGCTGTAACACAAGGCAGTCCCAACGGTTTTCGTCTCATTATCAATACTGGGCATGTGGGGCAACAAGAAGTGCCACACATTCATGCACACATCGTCGGTGGGCCAGACCCGGTTGGCCCAATGCTTAAACGAATCAAGGAGTAATTACGATGGGATCTATGAGTATTTGGCACTGGTTGGTTGTTTTAGTCATCGTGATGCTGGTTTTTGGCACAAAAAAGCTGCGTAACATTGGTGAAGATTTAGGTGGCGCAGTTAAAGGCTTCAAAGATGGGATGAAAGATGCCTCTGCGGAAGCCGATGCCGCCAAAGCCCCCAACAATAACCAAGTCAGTGGTGGGCAAACCATCGATGTTGACGTGAAAGACAAAACGCGCGTTTAAGCGGGTTTTACGTTTTTCTGCCGATCTACCTCGATTTGGTCTATTACTAAAAATACTATGTTTGACGTTGGTTTTTCCGAGATTTTTGTTATTGGTCTAGTAGCACTAATCGTCCTCGGCCCTGAACGTCTTCCGAAAGTGGCTCGCACAGCGGGTCACTTATTGGGACGTTTGCAGCGTTATGTCACCGATGTAAAAGCCGACATCAACCGCGAAATGCAATTAGAAGAGTTGCGCCGCTTACAAAGCGAAGTCACCGATTCTGCCCGTAAGATTGAAGATCAGGTACGCAGCGAATTTAATGCAGTGCATAGCAGCTTAAATGCCACTACCCAGCAAGCCATGAACGAGCTGGAGGCAACGGCGCAAAGTTTGCAAACTACCGCTGCTACGACTAACACCAACCATAGTCAAACACCTTCCCCTGCTCCTGACTCCAGCACCGCCAACACACCAACAAGTCTTGCAAGCAACACATCCCCTGTTGTCGCACCAACTGCGGCATCACCAAACGCATGAACGAACACTCTGCTGAAGAAAGTTTTATCTCGCATCTTGTCGAGTTACGTGATCGCTTGATCCGTGCCATTCTTGGAATTTTGTTGGTGTTTCTGTGCCTGTTCCCATGGGCAAAAGAACTCTACGCCATCATGGCACAACCTTTATTAGATGCTTTGCCTAAAGGTGGGCAGATGATCGCCACCGATGTGGTTGGCGTATTCCTTGTACCGATGAAAGTTGCACTGATGGCCGCTTTCTTAATTACGCTTCCGCATACCCTGTACCAACTTTGGGCGTTTGTTGCCCCTGGTTTATATACCCATGAAAAACAATTGGTCTTACCGCTAATTGTGGCCAGTATCTTCTTATTTGCCGTGGGAATGGGCTTTGCTTATGTTTTGGTCTTTCCTACCGTTTTTCATTTTATGGCGACGGTTGCCCCAGAAGGGGTGGCATGGATGACTGACATCGACAAGTATTTGTCGTTTGTCTTGTCGACCTTTTTAGCCTTTGGTATCACCTTCCAAGTCCCTGTGGTGGTGATCGTACTGGTACGCATGGGCTTTGTGACGGTGGCGCAACTGGTGGAATGGCGGCCTTATGTCATTGTTGGGGCGTTTGTGATTGGGGCAATTTTTACCCCGCCCGATGTCTTATCACAAATCATGCTCGCCGTGCCTCTATGGTTGCTTTATGAATTAGGAATTGTCTTGGCGCGGTTTATTGCCGTAAAGCGCGATGAAATCAATAGCAATTTCCCTGTAGCGAGCAATACCCAGCATGATCCGGTTGCTGAATTGGATATGGAAAAAGAACTGGATGCCGCGATTGCCCAACATGAGCAATTAGCCGC
>CAZOBT010000204.1:0-4402 GCA_964578025.1 uncultured Rhodocyclaceae bacterium
AGACCTTGCCGCCCGTTCGCAGGTCGTTACGCCCTTGGCAGAGGTAGATGCTGACATCTATAACACTCTCATCCAAGCGGGTTTTCGGCGTAGCGGTATCTATGTTTATCGTCCGCACTGTGATCGCTGTCGTGCTTGTACCTCGGTACGGATTCCCGTGGCGCAATTCACTCCCAACCGTAGCCAACGCCGTACTTGGCAACGCCTATCTGGCCTAGCGGTCAAAGAATTACCGCTGGATTTTGCGGCAGAACATTTTGCTTTGTATCAACGCTACCAAGCTGCCCGCCACCCGGTGACAGAAGAAGAAAGCCTTGAGAATGCAAAGCAACAATATGCCGAGTTTTTACTGCAAAGTCAGGTGAACTCACGTCTCTTAGCTTTTTACGAAGAGCAACAGCTACGGATGGTGAGTGTGGTGGACGTAGTAAGCGATGGCCTCTCGGCGGTCTATACCTTTTACGACCCTGAGCCAACACAAGCTGGTTATGGTGTTTTCAACGTTCTGTGGCAAATTCGGCAGTGCCAATTACTGGGTTTACCCTATTTGTATTTGGGCTATTACATCCAAGATTGTCGCAAGATGGCGTATAAGGCACGTTTCCGCCCATTACAGCAACTGCAAGAAAACAAAACATGGGCTGAGTTCTTGCCAAATTTTTCTGTCACCCCAGTTAATCATTAAGGCGCATTCTTTATGTACATCATTGCCATCGGCTGGTTATATGTCACTTTATTGATGGCATTTACCGAAGTGAACCTTGTAGCCACTGTTCTGACCTTTGTGTTTTACGGCGTATTGCCCGTTTCAATTTTGATGTGGTTGCTCGGTAGCCCAATGCGACGGCGCAAACGGGCGGCGCAAGAGATGGCAGAACAAAAAGCAGCAGAACAAGCTGCCGCACCAACCGCGCAATCAGCTCTCGCCAACCAAGTACCGCGCCAAGGCAATACTGAGCACACCGAGGGCAATTAGGCTGATTTGTTGGATGGTTGCGCCCAACTCTGTGCGTTTATGCAAACCGGGAATTAAATCCGCTACCGCCACATAAATCATGCTTGCCGCCGCCAGCCCCAGAAAAGTCGGAATCCAGTGCTGTAGACCGTTTAAGGCGTAATAGGCTAATAGCCCGCCCAGCAAGGTAGCTAAGCTCGAAAAGAGGTTAAAGACCAAAGCACGGAGGCGGCTATAACCGGAATGTAATAGGACTAAAAAATCCCCTGCTTCTTGTGGAATTTCATGGGCAATCATCGCTAAAGCGGTCACTACCCCTAATTGTGTGTCCTCCATAAAAGCGGCAGCAATTAAAATGCCATCGACAAAATTATGAAAGGTATCACCAATCATAATCATCATCCCAGAACGCCCGTGGTCATGCTCTGGAGCGTGGGCATCATGGGCTTCACAATGGTCATGATGGCAATGTCGCCACAACACTAATTTCTCTAAAACGAAGAAAACAAAAATCCCAATCAGGATGGTTGTTGCCACATGATGCGCTTCGCCATGCTCCATGGCGTGGGGCAGAATTTCTAAGAACACCGCCCCAAGTAATGCCCCAATCGCGTAAGAAACAAGGATATTCACCCGATTGCGACTTACTGCCAGTGTTAAGAGTGAGGCAATGCAAACACTCAAAACACCGCCAGCAAGACTGAACGTAATAATCCAAGCCAGTGTGCTCACAATAAACACCAATACGCGAAAGGGAAGGGGGCGGGATTATACGGGATCAAGCCAAATCAGGCTGCCCATTCGTCCACATACCTTGTCGCGGCGATAGGAAAAAAACGCCTCGGCTTGGCTGACGGTGCAGTGATTGCCCCCAAAAATCGCCGAGGCAGAGACCCCAAATTTTTGCAAACGCAAACGCGCTAAGGCATAAATATCGGCAAGGTATTTTTGCTGGTTGGAAGGCGGGTCAGAATCGTGCCGTTGGAAGGCTTGAGCCGCCTCCGCATCCTGCGCCACAAAGGCCGCCCGGACTTCTGCACCGACTTCAAAGGCTTGCGCCCCAATGGCTGGCCCGAGCCAGGCCAACAATTCAGAGGCAGGCACTGCCATGCGCTGCATCGTCGCTTCTAACACGCCATCACACAGACCGCGCCACCCGGCATGTGCCGCCCCGACGACTGTGCCTGCCCGATCACAAAACAACACGGGCAAACAATCGGCGGTCATGACCACGCACACCGCCCCTGCTTGCCGTGTCACGGCGGCATCGGCTGCTGTACCAACGACCGCCGTGGCGGGATCAACCACGGTAATGCCATGCGCTTGTTGCAGCCAAATCGGGGGATTGGGCAGATATTGCCCGACCAATTCCCGGTTTGCTGCCACCCGCTCCGCTGCATCGCCGACATGATCGCCGAGATTCAGGCTGGCATAGGGCGCGGAGCTACAACCACCCAAACGGGTGGTTTGCAAGGCTTTAACGTGGCTCGGCGCAGGCCAATCGGGGTGAAGCAGCGTGAGAGGATTAGCGCGTGTCTGGTTCATCTGGCTCATCTGCGAAGTCCTCATCGTCGTCATACTCAGCTTCGTCTAGGTATGCGCCATCTTCATCGACATAGACCGCATCCTCTTCGCCATCCCCGCGCACATAGAAGACTTCAACATCGTAATCATCGTCGTCAAAATCCTCTTCGGCAAGCAAGCTATCGCGCTCTTGGCGCAAAGTACGCAACAAGTCGCGCATATCGTCAGGGACGGGGGCTTGCCATTGCATCGTTTCACCGGTTGCAGGATGAATTAAACCGAGGCGGAAGGCGTGTAAGGCTTGGCGCGGTAATTGCGGCACATGCACATCCACCTTGCCATAGACTTGATCGCCAATCAGAGGATAGCCAAGATGTGCCATATGCACGCGAATTTGGTGGGTGCGCCCGGTTTCCAAGGAGCACAGTACCAAGGTACACCGGGGAAAGCGTTCGCGTACTTCGTAATGGGTAATGGCGACTTTGCCGCCATGATGCACCACTGCCATTTTGGTGCGTAAGGTCGGGTGACGCGCCATCGGCGCATTCACTGTGCCACCACGTTGCAATTCACCTTGTACCAGAGCGAGGTAATGGCGTTTCACACTGCGCGTTTGCAGTTGGCGTACTAAATCGGTTTGCGCCCGCAGTGTTTTCGCCACCACCATCAAGCCACTAGTATCCTTATCTAAACGATGCACAATGCCCCCACGGGGCAAACTGGCTAATGGTGGGGCGTGAAACAGTACGGCATTGAGCAATGTGCCTTGCCAATTCCCACTGCCCGGATGCACGACTAAGCCGACTGGCTTGTTAATCACCATAATCTCATCGTCTTCAAAGACAATATCCAGCGGAATATTCTCTGGCTGTGCTGCAAGTTGGCTGGGATCAGGTTCTGGCGTTACCACAATCTGTTGCCCCGCTTTTACTTTGCGTTTCGCTTCGGTTTCAACCACCGCGTCAACGTGCACAAGGCCAGATTTAATCCAGCCTTGAATACGGTTGCGCGAATGTTGAGGCATTAAGGCCGCCAAGGCTTGATCCAAGCGTCGACCGGCAAATTCGTCTGGCGTGCAGAAAGCAAGTGCCTCGCTTGCGCTATAATCTGCCGCGTTTTCCATAGGGGTAGTCATGATGCCAAGTTTATCTGCTTTTCTTCAGCCTGTTACCAAGTATGTGAGTGCTTTGCTCATCGTTTCCGCGCTTGGCGGCTGCGGTCTGCTCCCAGAACAAAAAGATGAAACGGCGGGGTGGTCAGCACAAAAGTTGTACGGTGAAGCCAAAGATGCCATGTCAGATGGGGCATGGGACAAAGCGGTAAAGATGTACGAAAAGCTGGAAGCGCGTTATCCCTATGGGCAATACGCACAACAAGCACAAATGGAAATTGCTTATTCGTACTGGAAAGCGGGCGAACCCGCTGCCGCGCTGGCTGCCGCCGATCGCTTTATCAAACTGCACCCTAATCACCCTTCCGTAGATTACATCTACTATCTGAAAGGCCTGATCAATTTCAACGAAGATTTAGGTCTTCTAGGTGCGTTGTCCAATCAAGACATGACACAACGTGATCCTAAATCTGCCCGTGTCGCCTTTGATTCTTTCAAAGAACTGATACAGCGTTTCCCCAACAGCAAATACGCTGAAGATTCAACTGCCCGTTTAAACTACTTGGTGTATGCCCTTGCGGCACATGAAGTGGGTGTAGCACGTTATTACATGAAACGCGGTGCTTACCTCGCCGCCGCCAACCGCGTCCAACATTCAGTTAAGACCTACCCAGAAGCTTCTGCCAACGAAGAAGGCTTAGCGATTTTGGTACAAGCTTATGACAAGCTAGGCATGAACGAACTACGCGATGATGCCCAGCGCGTCATGAAAAACAACTTCCCCAAGAGCAAATATCTCAACCCAGAAGGGG
>CAZOBT010000205.1:0-4400 GCA_964578025.1 uncultured Rhodocyclaceae bacterium
TCTCCCAGCGAATCCCAAACGCTTTGGCGAGTTGGTATTGCTCTTTTTCGCTAAAATGCAATCGTTGCAATCATTAGCAAGGGGGGAGTTATGGCGACGAATTTAGTGGTGCGCAATATTGAGCCGAGTGTTGCGCAAGCCTTAAAACAAGCGGCGGCGGCGCATGGGCGGAGTGCGGAGGCGGAGCATCGTGAAATTTTGCGCAATGCCCTGTGCACCCCGGCGCGTCGTAGCTTTAAAGAGGTGCTGGCACAAATGCCAGATGTGGGGTGTGATGACGATTTTGCGGGGAGGAATCCCGCCTGATGTATCTGCTCGATACCAATGTGGTGAGCGAACTACGCAAGGGAACTCGTGCCAATGCTGGGGTAATGGAGTTCTTTGCAACTTTGCGCTCAGAAGAGATGTATCTCTCGGTGCAAACGATAGGTGAAATTCGTCGAGGCTTAGAAAGCATTCGTTATCGTGGCGACACCGCACAAGCCGCTCGCCTAGACGATTAGCTCGATCAGCTCGTTACCCAGCACGCCCACCGGATTCTTGCCTTTGACTGGGAATGTGCGCACCTCTGGGGCAAGCTGATGACCCCCAACCCGCAACACCCCATCGACAAACAAATCGCTGCCATTGCCCTGATTTACGACTTAACTATCGTCACCCGCAATACAGACGACTTCAAAACCACCGGCGCACGCTTACTGAATCCGTTTCGCTGATTGCTCAAGAATCTTTCCAAGCACTTGCACCGAAGCAATACGGCTCTCTCTATGTTCTATCGTCACTCTGATAAAGATAAACCCGCGTTGACTAGGCTGTGCAGAGGTTATTTATTAACGTTAATTTTGCTATTTAACATAGCATGTGTTTATATGTTTTTTAAACGTTAAGAAACTCATTTGGAGTTTTCATGAACCTTCGCAGCGAAACGCAAAACTATCTGACTAAAGCCTTGGGTATTGAGCGTCCAGTCATGCAGGCTTGGCTAGGGGTAAAACGCTTGCCCCGCTATCTAGCAGAGTCTTATACCTTTGAAACGCTGGCACTTTGGGGACATTCCTTAGTGTGCATGATTGCCAAGACTAACACGCCTAGTACGAGCGACTTGCTCAAGCAGGTGCGGCTAGTAGAGCAGTTGAGCAACATGCCGGTGCTGCTGGTGCTGACAGAGATGACTGCACGGCAACGAGAGAGGCTGATTGATCTTTTTTTGCCTTTTGTCGTGCCGGGTAAGCAGCTCTTCTTGCCTCCTTTGGGCTTAGATTTACGAGAGCAGTACGCGGCAGCACGGCGGCAGCGGATGCCTTTATTGGGACTGGCGACACAAGTCGTTTTGCTTGCGGGGTTGTTGGGGCAGTGGGAGCTGGGGACAAACGCTTCGACGATGGCACGCCGGTTAGGGTACAGCCCAATGAGCATGTCACGGGCTGGACGTGAGCTGGTAGATATGGGGTTTCTCGTGGTTGAGGGAGCTGCAAAAAATGCACGTTGGCATCTGGCTGCTGCGGTAAACGAAGTGTGGAGCAATGCTGAACCGATGTCGCGCTCTCCGGTGCTGCGGCGTGTTTGGGTGGAGCGAGCCGCCATTGAGTCGGCGAGTTTGCCGTTGGCGGGACTCTCGGCTTTGGCTGGGCAGACAATGCTGGCGCACCCGGTACAGCCTGTGTACGCGCTAGGCAAGGCTTCTTGGCAAGCCTTGCTTGAGCGTATACCTAGGTTGCGCTTCGATGACGAGCCGATGGCAGAAGCGGCGTGTATTGAACTGTGGTGCTATGAGCCACGCAATTTGATGCTGCCGGGTAGTGCGTATGTCGACTCGTACTCACTCATGTTGAGCTTACGCGCTGAAGCGGCAAGCGATGACCGGGTAGCCTTGGCACTCGATGAATTGATGCAGAGATTAGATAAATGAGTACCCCCAAAGGATTGAAAATATTCCGGCAATTTTTTGCTGATTTTGTCGGGCAATATGTATTGATCGGTGGAACAGCAAATTTTCTTGCGCTGGAGGCCGCCGGGCTAGACGCTCGCGCTACCAAGGATTTGGACATCGTTTTGCTGGCGGAGGGGCTAACACCGGAATTTGCTCATGCTTTTTGGCAGTTTATTGATAAGGGCGGCTACGCCCTACAACAGGAAGGGATGGCAGCTCGCAAGTTTTACCGTTTTAGCAAACCAAGCAACCCTGAGTTTCCTGAAATGCTGGAATTGTTTTCGCGGGTGCCGGATGGAATGAGTTATACCCCTCCACGTTCTCTAACCCCTATTCCATTTGATGAGTCTGTGCTTAGCTTGTCGGCTATCTTGTTGGACGATGCGTATTACGCATTGCTGCATCGGGGTACTGTTCATCTAGATGGATTGGCTTGGGTAAATGAAACGGTGCTGATTCCGCTGAAAATGCATGCTTGGTTAGATTTGTCTGCCCGCAAGTTAGCTGGCGAAGCGATTGATGAGAAGAACATCCGTAAACATTTCAATGATGTGTTGCGCTTGAGCCGGATTCTCCCTGTCGATACGCATGTAGATTTGCCAGATTCTGTTAAAGCTGACGTAATGCGCTTTATTTCAGAGGCGCAGTTGCAGCCTGATCATGTTGCAAGCTTAAAACTAGGTGCTAACGTAAATCTGGCAAGTATTCTGGATGACCTCAAACTGGTCTTTGGATAATTGCTTTCGGACACGACAGACAACTTCAAAACCACCGGCGCACGCTTACTGAATCCGTTTCGCTGATTGCTAAAGAATCTTTCCAATCATTAAACACCTACCAAAAAAATGACTGAACACCATCAAAAACAACTCGGGAATGTCCTGTGGGGGATTGCTGACCAACTGCGGGGGGCGATGAATGCGGATGATTTTCGCGATTACATGCTCTCGTTTCTCTTCTTGCGCTATCTCTCTGACAACTACGAAATCGCGGCACAAAAGGAATTAGGTGACGATTACCCGGTAGTCAACACCGAAATCGTTGCACAAGAAGCCGCCGCAGAAGACAGCGCGATATTGCACACGCCGCTGCAACGTTGGTATCAAGCCAACCCAGAAGACACCAAGGAATTTGAAGCGCAAATGCGGCGCAAAGCGCACTATGTGATTACGCCAGAATATTTGTGGGGCAGCATTGCCGAGTTAGCCCGCACACAAAACTACGCGCTATTACAAACACTGCAAGCGGCCTTCAAACACATTGAAACCGAATCCTTTGCCAGCACTTTTAGCGGCCTGTTCTCGGAAATTAACCTGTTCTCCGACAAGCTTGGCAAAACCTACCTTGAGCGCAATACCACCCTATGCAACATCATTAAAGCCATTGCCGATGGCCTAAAGCAGTTTTCAACCGACAGCGACACCCTTGGCGATGCGTATGAATACTTGATTGGGCAATTTGCCGCTGGCTCAGGCAAAAAAGCCGGGGAGTTTTATACGCCGCAGCAGATTTCAAGCATCCTTTCTAAAATCGTCAGTCTCGACAGCCAAGACCCCAGCACCGGCAAAAGAAAGCAACTTGCCAGCGTTTTGGATTTTGCCTGTGGTTCGGGTTCGCTGCTGTTAAACGTGCGCCATGAAATGGGAGCGCGGGGGATTGGCAAGATTTACGGGCAAGAAAAGAACATCACCACCTACAACTTGGCGCGGATGAATATGCTGCTGCATGGGGTGAAAGATTCGGAATTTGCCATTTTCCACGGCGATACCTTAAGCAATGAATGGGAGATGCTGCGCGAGGCGAACCCGACCAAAATGCCGCAATTTGATGCGATTGTGGCGAATCCACCCTTTAGCTATCGCTGGGAACCCAACGAAGCCTTAGGCCAAGATGCCCGCTTCAAAAACTATGGCCTTGCCCCCAAATCCGCCGCCGATTTTGCCTTTCTGCTGCATGGCTTTCACTTCCTAAAAAATGATGGAGTGATGGCGATTATTTTGCCGCATGGGGTCTTATTTCGAGGGGGTGCAGAAGAGCGGATTCGCACCAAGTTGCTGCAAGATGGTCACATCGACACCGTGATCGGCCTACCCGCCAATCTGTTCTTTTCCACGGGGATTCCGGTGTGTATTTTGGTACTGAAAAAGTGCAAAAAGCATGACGATGTGTTGTTCATCAACGCTGCCGAACAATTTGAAAAAGGCAAACGCCAAAACAAACTCCTGCCTGAACACATCGATAAGATGGTGGCGACCTATCAGCAACGTCAGGAAGCAGACCGCTATGCGCGGCGTGTGAGCATGGAAGAGATTGCGAAAAACGATTTCAACCTGAACATTTCCCGCTACATCAGCACCAGCGTTGCCGAAGCCGAAATCGACCTTGCCGCAACCCGTGCCGAGCTGCTGGCCTTGGAACACGACATCACCCACGCCAAAGCCAAACACAACGCCTTTTTACAAGAGCTAGG
>CAZOBT010000206.1:0-4388 GCA_964578025.1 uncultured Rhodocyclaceae bacterium
TATTTGCCGATGAATTTGTCGTGGAACAGCAACGGGTATTAAAGGATAAACACCTCAAACTGCGCTTGCGTAAGGGCAACTTCAGCATTGATGCCATCCGCTTTAACGACCCAATTTGCCCCGCCGACACCGTTCGCGCTGCTTTCCGCCTCAGCGTGAACGAATACAACGGGGTCAGTCGGGTGCAGTTATTGGTAGAGCATTTGGAGGCGTGTTAGCCCTAAGAACACGAACTAACGCCCGCCCCACGGCATGACAGGGACAGTGGAAATGCTGTTGGCGGGTGCGCCTTCGATGATTTTGCGGCTAATCGCAAGATAGACCAAGGTGTTATTGGGGGCATCCCAGAGGCGAATAATGCGAGTTTCTTTGAATAACAAAGAGGTATCTTCGCTAAATACAACCTCATCTTTGGGTAGCTTGTCAGGCAAGCTAATTGGCCCAGTTTGGCGACAGGCTAAGGAAAATTGCGAAGGGTCTTGCGCAATACCGACCGCGCCTTTAATCCCTCCTGTACGGGCTTGACTAACATGACAAGTCACACCGGGAACGCGGGGGTCATGGAAGGCTTGCACACAAACTTTATGATTTGCCCCAATCAAACGCCATGCGGTTGTCACACAGCCAACTTCTTCTGCTTGCGCAGATAGGCTGAAGGTTGCGCCAATTCCGAACAAGATGGCATAAAAATAAGCGGCGGCGGCAACAGCGGCAGTTCGTAATCCTTGCACTGACATCACATTTCCTTTCATAAAATGAAAAAAACCGGAGCAACAAAATGTTGTCTCCGGCCTTAATTGTGCACAGTTCATGCTGCTTACAGGCAGCACGAAACCAGCTTATGCGGTTTTGACGGGAATTTTACCGATTTTGGCTTGCCATTCTTGAGGGCCAGTGTTGTGCACACTTGTCCCGGAAGAATCAACAGCAACCGTGACGGGCATATCTTGCACGTCAAATTCGTAAATTGCTTCCATGCCCAGATCAGCAAAACCAACGACCTTAGCGGTTTGGATGGCTTTTGCCACCAAGTAGGCTGCGCCGCCAACTGCCATCAAATACGCGGACTTGTTATCTTTGATTGCTTCAATGGCAGCAGGGCCACGTTCGGCTTTACCGACCATTGAAATCAAGCCGGTTTTTTCTAGCATCATGCGGGTGAATTTGTCCATCCGGGTAGCCGTGGTGGGGCCTGCGGGGCCAACGACTTCATCACGTACTGGGTCAACAGGGCCAACGTAGTAGATCACGCGGTTGGTGAAATCCACGGGCAACTCTTCGCCCTTGGCTAACATGTCTTGAATACGCTTATGCGCAGCATCACGACCGGTTAACATTTTGCCGTTTAACAACAGCACTTGACCGGGTTTCCATGAAGCCACTTCTTCCTTGGTCAAGGTGTCCAGATTGACGCGCGTGGCGACATTGGTGTCGGCCTTCCATGTGACTTCAGGCCAATCTTCTAACTTAGGTGGTTCAAGTTTGGCGGGGCCAGAACCGTCTAAATGGAAATGCACATGGCGCGTGGCAGCACAGTTAGGAATCATGGCGACGGGCAAGGAAGCGGCATGGGTGGGGTAATCCATGATCTTCACGTCAAGCACGGTCGTTAAACCGCCTAAGCCTTGTGCGCCAATCCCTAAGGCATTGACCTTTTCAAACAGCTCTAAACGCAGCTCTTCAACACGGGTTAGCGCAGCACCAGAAGCGGCTTTTTCTTGTAATTCATGAATATCGACGGGAGCCATTAAGGATTCTTTGGCTAACAACATCGCTTTTTCAGGCGTGCCACCAATGCCGATCCCCAAAATGCCGGGAGGACACCAGCCTGCGCCCATCGTTGGCACCGTTTTCAAGACCCAATCGACGATAGAGTCAGATGGATTCAGGGCGTAGAACTTGGATTTGTTTTCTGAACCGCCACCTTTTGCCGCACAGATCACTTCCACATGATCGCCTTCAACCATTTCGTAGTGGATCACGGCGGGGGTATTGTCTTTGGAGTTTTTACGTGCGCCAGCCGGATCAAGCAATACTGAAGCGCGTAATTTGTTGTCAGGGTTGCCATAGGCACGGCGCACCCCTTCATTCACCATCTCTTGAATGCTTAAGGTGGCATCCCATTTGGCATTCATCCCGATCTTCAAGAACACCACGGCGATCCCGGTATCTTGGCAAATCGGGCGTTTGCCTTCGGCACACATCCGAGAGTTAGTCAGAATTTGGGCAATCGCATCTTTAGCCGCAGGAGACTCTTCCCGCTCGTAAGCTTTGCCCAAGGCTTGAATGTAATCTAAGGGGTGATAGCAGCTGATGTACTGGAAAGCATCAGCGATGGAAGCAATAAAATCGTCCTGCTTGATGGTGCTCATAGAGACTCCCGGTCAATGTTGCTCGTTTTGAATTTTCAGTGTTTGGTTCATGACCTTATCTGTCATTGCCATCATGAAGGCAGATAAAACAAACACTACATGAATGCCGACTTGCCCAAACACAACGCGGTCAGACAACTCGCCAATGTTAATAAATGTTTTCAGCAAATGAATAGAGGAAATACCGATCAAAGCCGTAGCTAATTTAACTTTAAGAACACCCGCATTAACATGCGAAAGCCATTCTGGTTGATCTGGATGGCCTTCTAAATCGAGGCGTGAAACAAAGGTTTCATAACCACCAATGATGACCATAATCAATAAATTAGCAATCATTACTACGTCAATCAAGCCAAGTACGATCAGCATAATTGCGGTTTCACCCAGCGTTCCTGCTTGTGCAACCAAATGGACTAATTCATGAAAAAATTGGTACACATAAACACCTTGGGCAACGATCAAGCCAAGGTATAAGGGAGCTTGTAACCACCGACTCCAGAAAATAAATTTTTCAAGTTGGGTAAGGGGGCGCATTGGGGAGTAAAACTGTCATGAAGGGGGAAAAATTGGGGAAATGAAGTTTAACACGTCTCAGAAAAAGGCTTTATGCTCGATTTTCGTGGTCTTTCTTGTTGCAGTGCAGCGTGATTCTGTAAGCGGTTTGTAAGATTATCCGGTTCTAATGCAGCCCGATCACAAGCTAGATGCTTATAACGAGATTATGACTAAAGCTTAGTGGCGATGTATTCCGGGGGGGAACTAACTTACCCGCACCCTCCCTGGTCTGATGTTTCACCCTTTGACACAAGACCTACACAGAATAGGAGATGAAAGATGTCTGAAGTGCAGCTTTATTATCCCTCCCCCGAATTTGTCCAGAATGCAAATGTCTCTGGCATGGATGCTTACAACGCATTATGCGCAGAAGCAGATCAAGATTACGAAGGCTACTGGGGTCGCCGCGCAAAAGAGTTACTCTCTTGGCAAACCCCCTTCACCCAAGTGTTGGACGAATCCAATGCTCCTTTCTTCAAGTGGTTTGCTGATGGCAAGCTGAATGCTTCCTACAACTGCTTGGATCGTAACGTTGAAGCTGGCCTTGGCGACAAAGTTGCAATCATTTTTGAAGCCGACAACGGCGAATCCACCAAAGTCACTTACAGCGAACTGCTCGTTAAAGTTTGTAAGATGGCAAACGCCCTGAAATCAATGGGTGTGAAAAAAGGTGACCGTGTTGTTATCTACTTGCCGATGACCGTTGAAGGCGTGGTCGCCATGCAAGCGTGTGCCCGTATCGGTGCAACGCACTCCATCGTTTTCGGTGGCTTCTCTGCACAATCCTTGCGTGACCGGATCAACGACGCTGGCGCAGTGGCTCTGATTACCTCTGACGGTCAATTCCGTGGTGGTAAGGCCATTCCTCTGAAGCCTATCGCTGACGAAGCCTTCTCTATGGGTGGTTGCGAGTCTGTACAAAACGTGATCGTCTTCAAACGTACTGGCGCAGAAGTCAATATGGTTGAAGGCCGTGACAAGTGGTTGCACGACGTTTTGGAAGGCCAACCTGAAACCTGCGAACCAGAATGGGTAGAAGCTGAACATCCTTTGTTCCTGCTCTATACCTCTGGCTCAACTGGCAAGCCAAAGGGCGTACAACACTCTACCGGTGGCTACCTCTTACACGCTGTATTGACCATGAAGTACACCTTCGACATCAAACCTGATGACGTATTCTGGTGTACCGCTGACATCGGTTGGGTAACAGGCCATACCTACATCACCTACGGCCCGCTGGCTTGTGGTGCAACAGAAATCGTGTTCGAAGGCGTTCCCACCTACCCAGATGCTGGTCGTTTCTGGAAGGTGATCGAAACCCATCGTGCTTCTATCTTCTACACCGCCCCAACCGCCATTCGTTCTTTGATCAAAGCGTCTGATACCAACGAAGCCGTACATCCAAAGAGCTACGACTTATCTTCTCTGCGTTTGTTGGGTTCTGTCGGTGAGCCACTCAAC
>CAZOBT010000207.1:0-4329 GCA_964578025.1 uncultured Rhodocyclaceae bacterium
AAAGGCGCAAATGTCACTGTGCCATTTAAGGAACACGCTTTTGCCCTCGCGCATGTGTTAAGCGAACGGGCGCGACAGGCCGGGGCGGTGAATACTTTGCTGTGGCGCGACGATGGCAGCTTGTTTGGGGATAACACCGACGGGATTGGTTTGGTGCAAGACATCACGGTGAATCGGCAACGCGATTTACGCGGGGCGCGGATTTTGCTGCTGGGCGCGGGCGGCGCGGCACGGGGTGTTATCGCGCCCTTACTCGCCGGTGGCTGTGCCAGCTTAACGCTTGCCAATCGCACCGTGGATAAAGCAATCGCCTTGCGCGAGTTGTTTAAGGGGGCAGCGGCAAATATTGCAAACCTTGCCGCCTGTGGTTTTGCTGATCTGGCAGGGCAAATCTTTGATGTGGTGATTAACGCGACTTCTGCCAGCTTAAGCGGCGCAGGAATTCCTTTGCCCAAGGGCAGTTTTGCCGACCATGCCTTGGCTTACGACATGATGTATGGCAAAGGCGAAACGCCGTTCTTGGCGCGTAGCCGTGAATTAGGGGCGGCGGAATGTGTCGATGGCCTTGGCATGTTGGTCGAGCAAGCGGCGGCGGCGTTTGCCCTGTGGCGTGGTGTACGCCCCGATACCACAACGGTTTTACGTGATTTACGCGCCTTAGTTAGCGCGGCATAAGATGGGCTTCTTTGGCAAACTTTTCGGCCTGAGCAAACGCCTCTTACTTGGCCTCTTTATCCTGTTCCTGCTTTATCAGGTGTATATCTTTGCGTGGGTCTTTTGGTGGGGCTGGGTCAATCCCGGCAGCACCCGCTTTATGGAAATTCGCCTCAGTGAATTACGCAACAAAGACCCGAAAGCCGAGTTGCAATATGAATGGGTGCCGTACAACAAAATCTCGGTCAATCTGAAACGCGCCCTAATCGCCGCCGAAGATGCCAACTTTGTTGACCATGAAGGCTTTGATTGGGAAGGCATTCAACGTGCGATTGAAAAGAACCAAAAGAAAGGCCGCTTTGTCGCGGGCGGTTCAACCATTTCGCAACAACTAGCGAAAAACCTGTTTTTAACGCCCACACGCTCCTTGTTGCGTAAAGGCGAAGAAGCCTTAATTACCTTGATGATTGAATTGTTATGGGACAAAGAACGTATCTTCGAGGTCTATCTTAATGTCATTGAGTGGGGTAACGGCGTGTTTGGCGCAGAAGCCGCTGCCCGACATTATTACCGCATCAGTGCTGCACAACTCGGCGCAGAACAAGCCGCCCGCCTTGCCGCGATGGTGCCGAATCCGCGCTTCTACGACCGCAACCGCGCCGCCCCCGGCCTCGGGCGCAAAACCGCGATCATCGTCGCCCGAATGCGCGCCTCGGAATTGCCGTAAGCCGCATTAGATTCAATTAAAAGACCAAATACAAAATAAGGTCTACGCTAAGTAATTACTTCGTCCCTTAAAGATGATACTAATGATTCAGGAGAGTCACCATGCAGCCTTGTGAAGTCCAAGACCAAACACCAAAGCCTTTATTGCAGCAGAATACCGAAAACAATGGCATCTTGAATATCCCGGCCTTGCTTGCCCGTTTGCCCTTGTTTACCGGGCTTGCCCCGGAAGAAATCCTGCGGCTGGCGGAAGGCACGCGCGAGGTACGGGTGGATAAGGGGCAGATGGTTTTTCACAAGGGTGATCCGTGCACTGGCTTTCATATGATTGTTTATGGTCAAGTCAAACTTGGTTTTATGTCGCCGCAAGGGGATGAAAAAGTGGTGGAAATCTTGTCGCGGGGGCATAGCTTTGGCGAAGCCTTGATGTTTACCGACAAGCCCTATTTGGTCTTTGCCCAAGCCTTGGCGGATTGCGTGTTGCTGCATATTTCCAAAAAAGTCTTGTTCGACGAGCTTGACCGCGAACCGCGCCTAGGGCGCAAGATGTTGGCGAGTTTGTCGGTGCGTTTGCACCAACTGGTGACAGATGTCGAATCACTGTCGCTACGCTCCGGCAAAGAACGCATCATCGGTTATCTCCTGCGCGAAATTCCTTTAGAAGCCGAGCAAGACAGCCAAACGATCACCTTATCCACCCAAAAAGGCATCATCGCCTCGCGCCTAAACCTGACGCAAGAGCACTTCTCGCGCATTTTGAATGAGCTAACGCAGAAGGGCTTGATTCAAGTCGAAGGCCGCAAAATCCACATTCCCAGCATTAGCCAACTGCGCGATGCACCGTAGGGATTTGATCTAAGCCGCCAGTATTTGGTCTCTATCGCCAACAAGCCTATTTAATATGCCTTATTAGCGACTTTTTTATTTGGTCTTGATTTGGAATAAAAACTCTGCACCACAGACAGTACGGAGTTTTTATTTATTGATGCGCGATAGCGTTTAGTTGGGGCGGTGATGTGGATGTTGTTGCCCGCCCATGCCTTGCCCCGGCGGCATTCCACCTTGCGGGCGACCCATGCCTTGTCCGGGGGGCATTCCGCCTTGTTGGCCTTGCATGCTCCCCATCCCGCCTTGTTGGTTCTGCATATGTTGTTGGCGTGTTTGGCAACGTCCCGGATCGGGGGCTTGGCTACAGTCGCGTGGCGGATGCCCTTGCCCACCGGGCATGCCACCATTCATCCCTCCGGGGCCTTGAGGACGACCCATGCCCTGTCCGGGCGGCATCCCGCCTTGTTGACCTTGCATCCCACCACCCATGCCGCCTTGGCGGTTCTGCATGTATTGTTGGCGGGCGAGGCAACGTCCCGGATCAGGGGCTTGGCTGCAATCGCGAGGGGTATAAGGCGCGCCGCCGCGTTGGACATCAGGGTTGGGCAAGCCAATCATTGGCGTGGCGTTGGAATTTGCCCCTGCTCCTCCGCCATTCAAAGGCGCGTTTTGGGCAATGACTCCTTGGGCAATGAGTAAGGCAATTGCGCCAAGGGTTAGCGCGGATTTGGGCGATTTCTGTGCTTTAGACAACATACAACACTCCTTAGGAATGAATGCGGAGAAAACATTCTAGCGTTTGTTTTTGTTGGGCTTTATTTCTTACATTTCTTACTTTTCTCCCGCCTTCACTGCCCCTACACGGTAAAATCAAAGGTTTTTCCGCGTAGGCCGATGTTGGCTTTTTTTACGCAATTTATTCGGAATTTATTTCATGCTTGTCGCAGCGAATATCACAATGCAGTTTGGGGCGAAGCCCTTGTTTGAAAACGTTAATGTTAAGTTTGGCGAAGGCTTCCGCTATGGTTTGATTGGGGCGAATGGGGCGGGGAAATCCACCTTTATGAAAATCCTCTGCCGCGCCTTAGAACCCTCTGCCGGGAACGTTTCTAAAGAAAAACACGAGCGCATGGCCTATTTGCGCCAAGATCAATTTGCCTATGAAGACATGCGCGTGTTAGACGTGGTGTTAATGGGGCATGAGGAAATGTGGGCGTGTATGAGCGAGAAGGATGCGATTTACGCTAATCCTGAAGCTACCGAAGATGACTACATGCACGCCGCCGAATTAGAAGCCAAATTCGCCGAATACGACGGCTATACCGCCGAATCACGGGCGGGCGAATTGTTGCTTGGCGTAGGGATTCCGATTGAACAGCATAACGGCCCGATGCGCGAAGTCGCGCCCGGTTGGAAATTGCGCGTGTTGTTGTGCCAAGCCTTGTTCGCCAATCCCGACATTCTCTTGCTCGACGAACCGACCAACAACTTGGACATCAACACCATTCGTTGGCTAGAAGATGTGCTGAATAATCGTGAATCCACCATGATTATCATCTCGCACGACCGCCACTTCTTAAACCAAGTGTGCACGCACATGGCGGATTTGGATTACGGCAAAATCACCCTGTACCCCGGCAATTACGACGACTTTATGGAAGCGTCGCAACAAGCCCGCGAACGCCAATCCGCCGCCAATGCCAAGGCCAAAGAACGTATCGCCGAATTGCAAACCTTCGTGCGTCGCTTCTCTGCCAACGCCTCTAAAGCCAAACAAGCCACCAGCCGCTTGAAGCTGATTGATAAGCTCAAGCCCGAAGACGTGAAGCCCTCGTCACGGCAATATCCGTGGATTCGTTTTGACTACGACGAAAAAGAAAAGCTGCACCGTCAAGCCGTGGAAATCGAAAACCTCAGCTTTGCTTACGAAGGCAGTGGGCGCAAGATTTTCAACAACTTCACCATGACCTTAAACGCAGGCGACCGCCTCGCGGTGATTGGCGAAAACGGTGTGGGGAAAACCACTTTCCTCAAGCTGTTAATGGGCGAACTTGCGCCTAACTTTGGCACGATCAAATGGGCAGAAAAAGCCAAGCTCGGCTACTACGCCCAAGACCACGC
>CAZOBT010000208.1:0-4304 GCA_964578025.1 uncultured Rhodocyclaceae bacterium
GGTAAAAAGGATGTTGGAAGATGCTACACATCAAAACGTTAGGATCATTCTTGAAAACATCTTCGGTGCCATTGCCGTGGTGCACATCAAAATCGATCACAGCAACACGCTCTAAGCCATGTGCCTTAATTGCATGACGGGCGGCAACCCCGATATTGTTAAAGAAGCAAAAGCCCATTGGATTCGCCACTTCGCAATGATGACCGGGCGGGCGAATCGCACAGAAGGCATTTTCGGCTTCGCCAGACATCAACAAGTCAACCGCCAAAATCCCTGCCCCGGCCGAGCGTAACGCGGCTTGCCACGTATAAGGATTCATCGCGGTATCTGGGTCAAGGTGCACCGTTCCAGTGGTCGGGGAGGCGCGTTTAATCCGCTCTAGGTGCGAAGCGGGATGCACGCGCATTAATTGTTCAAAGGTGGCTAAGGGCGCGTCGTAATAGGCAAAGTAGGCATCAATGCCTTGGGCAATCATATGATCGCTAATCGCGGTTAAGCGGGCTGGGGATTCAGGATGAAAAGACCCCATATCGTGTAAATGACAATCGCGGTGGGTAATAAAAGCTGTTGTACTCAATTTGGATATTCTCCCTTGTGATGATGTCGCTAATCGTTCTTGCTTAAGTTTTGCCGTATCAAAAATCTGTTTGTGCTTATTATCTGCCCAAGTCCATGCAGTCACAAGGTTTGCACAGGTGCTTTGCATGAATTTGCTGCTTGCATTTCGTTTTCCGTGGTTTCACTTAGGGTTTTTGCGGATTTTCTTGTGCCTTCTGCTTCCCTTGCCCGTTGATTTTCGTTACGATTGTCAGACATACCTAAATGTAAGGGGCAATTTTTATGACTGCCCCTTTCCTTTTCCCCTTTTATTGATTCCGGCAGATCGCCCCTATTTGTGCAAGAGGCATTTCATGAGTGAGCATATCCATTACGTCACCGACGAGACTTTCGAGGCTGAAGTTCTACAAAGTAGCGCGCCTGTGTTACTTGACTTCTGGGCTGAGTGGTGTGGCCCTTGCAAGATGATTGCACCAATTCTTGATGCCGTTTCCACCGAGTATGCAGGCCGCTTAACCGTTGCCAAAATGAACATTGACGAAAGCCCCAACACACCACCTAAGTACAATGTGCGTGGTATCCCAACACTGATGTTGTTCAAAGATGGTAGCGTTGTTGCCACGAAAGTTGGTGCTTTATCTAAGTCTCAACTTGTTGCATTCATTGATAGCAATCTGTAATTAACTCAGTCAGTTTTGCTGAGTGCTTTAGCCTGAAGCGGTGAAATTACCAAGTAATAGGTAATACGCTTCAGGCACTCTTCTCTCCCCTGCGATCGACTACGTCGCACGCTGCACTTCCCCGCTAGTTTCTCCGTTGTGAAGACCATGTTCCTACATGTCCGTCTTCCCCTTTCCTTATCTTGGCATCTTCGGCTTAGGCACATTTGTGCTGTTCGCCTCTGTCCCTTTATTTCCCCCTAGGAATATGCATCTTTCCGATCTAAAAAATCTCCATATCAGCCAATTGTTAGCAATGGCTGAAGCACACAATGTTGAAGGCGCGAATCGTTTGCGCAAACATGAACTGATTTTCGCCATGCTGCGTGGCTTGGCAAAAAAAGGTGAAACAATTACTGGCGATGGTTGCTTAGAAGTATTGCCGGATGGCTTTGGCTTCTTACGTTCTGCGGATACGTCTTACCTTGCCGCAACAGATGATATTTATGTTTCACCCTCGCAAATTCGCCGTTTCAATTTGCGTAATGGAGACACGATCGAAGGGGAAATTCGCACGCCGAAAGATGGCGAGCGTTATTTTGCGTTAACGAAGCTGGAAAGGATTAACGGCGAACCGCCCGAAGCCACCAAGAACAAGTTAATGTTTGAAAACCTCACGCCCTTGCATCCAACTCGGCATCTCAAGTTAGAGCGTGAGATTAAAGCGGAAGAAAACATTACCAGCCGTGTGATCGACATGATTGCCCCCATTGGTGCAGGACAACGGGCATTGTTAGTTGCCCCGCCAAAATCCGGGAAAACAGTGATGTTGCAACACATTGCCCATGCGATTACAACCAATCACCCCAAAGCGGTGTTGATTGTGTTGTTGATTGACGAACGTCCCGAAGAAGTCACGGAAATGACCCGCACCGTGCGCGGTGAGGTGGTGGCCTCCACCTTTGATGAGCCAGCGACGCGGCATGTGCAAGTGGCAGAGATGGTGATCGAAAAGGCGAAACGCCTCGTCGAAATGAAGAAGGATGTGATTATTCTGCTGGATTCAATCACCCGTTTAGCCCGCGCTTACAACACCGTACAACCCGCATCTGGCAAGGTGTTAACCGGTGGGGTTGATGCCAATGCCTTACAAAAGCCCAAGCGTTTTTTTGGGGCGGCACGCAATATTGAAGAAGGTGGTTCATTAACGATTATCGCCACGGCCTTGGTTGAAACTGGCTCACGCATGGATGATGTGATCTATGAAGAGTTCAAAGGCACGGGCAATATGGAAATCCATCTTGATCGCAAGATGGCAGAAAAACGGATTTACCCCGCGATTAACGTTAATCGCTCCGGCACACGCCGTGAAGAATTGCTCTTACGTCCTGACGTATTGCAAAAAATGTGGGTGTTACGCAAGTTGATTTATCCAATGGATGACTTAGATGCGGTGGAATTCTTGTTGGATAAGGTGAAATCCACCAAGAACAATGCCGAATTTTTTGATGCCATGCGGCGCGGCTAAATGCAGTTCAGAGAGGCGTTTCTGTGGTTTTTAACTTGTCGATGCTGGGATTAAACACCTTGAAAGGCAGTATTTCCCCGTCGGCGACAAGTTCGATCTGCTGCCCCGGATAAACCACATGCACATCCGTCATCGTTGCGGACGGGACGGCGAATTGCGTATTGTGTTGCGTCAGATAGTCGGGCAAGAAGCGATTGGCACTGGCTAAATCGCTAATGCCTGCCCCCCTTTCGCCGCTTGCCAGAGACCTGCGTCAATCATGTACCTTGCCGAAAGCGGACATTACTACTTTGCCCTGACAGTACCCCGGTTAGCCATTGACCAGAAGCCCTAGCGTGAGTTATTTTTATAAGTTTTGTTAGATATCGCCCATCGGCAATCACCGATATGAAAGAAAACGCCCAGACAGCTCCGCTGGCCAGCCTGACTTTTGAAGCAGCAATGGCGGAATTAGCGAGCACTGTACAAGTGCTTGAAAGCGGTAAGCTTGAACTGGAAGCGTCGATCGCGGCTTACCAACGCGGCACGCTTTTGCTCCGGCACTGCCAAGAACAGTTGCGTGAAGCAGAACAGAAAATCCAGATTCTGGACAATGGCGAGTTCAAAACTCTTGATCTTGAAACCCTGCGTCTTGGAAAGGACAGTCGATGACGAATGCGTCAGCCTTCCGCGAGTGGATGGAGAATGTCCAGTCTCATATGGAAACCGTGTTGGCAGAGGCTCTGCCAAGCAGTAAGCACACACCACATCGCCTACATGAAGCGATGGCTTATGCAGTGTTAGGGGGCGGCAAACGCGTGCGCCCCCTGCTTGTTTTTGCCGCTGGCGAAATTACCAATGCGCCAGTTGCTGCATTGGAAAAGGTCGCCTGTGCCGTCGAGTTCATCCATGCCTACTCCTTAGTCCATGATGATTTGCCATGTATGGATGACGATGCCTTACGCCGTGGTCGCCCAACCTGCCATGTGGCCTACGATGAGCCAACCGCGTTGCTGGTCGGTGACAGTTTACAAACCCAAGCCTTTGATCTTCTTTCGGCCTCAGCCTTTGCTCCACCAGTACAACAATTAGAAATGGTGCAAATTCTGGCGCACGCCAGTGGCTCACGCGGCATGGCAGGGGGGCAAGCGATTGATCTGGCTTCAGTCGGATTGCCCCTAAATCAGCCGGAACTTGAATTGATGCACGCGCTCAAAACGGGCGCGTTAATTCGTGCCTCAATCTTGCTCGGGGCGTTGTGTGGGCAAGCCTTGAGCACCGAAGAGCGTGAAGGTTTAGATAAATTTGCTAAACGGGTCGGTTTGCTTTTCCAAGTGGTCGACGACATTTTGGATTGCACGGCGAGTACCGCAACCCTAGGCAAAACTGCTGGGAAAGATCAGGCTAACGATAAGCCAACGTATGTCAGCTTGATGGGCTTAGAAGGGGCAAAGCAATATGCACAAGATTTGCGTGCGCAAGCTACCGCTGCCCTCTCGCCCCTTGCACAGCGGGCGCAGCGTCTACAACAACTGGCAGATTTCATTTGCCACCGCCAATTTTGATCGGGATAAAAACAC
>CAZOBT010000209.1:0-1833 GCA_964578025.1 uncultured Rhodocyclaceae bacterium
CGGCGGGTGCAACAACAGGCATGGCAAATCCAGCCCTCTGCACGTTTGGCGTGGCAACTCGCGCTCAGTCATGACCAACTCGGCACACGCGGCGAGGCCAAGTATTTTTATCGCCAAGCCTTGCCGCCACATTTCGCCCACACCCCACTTACCCCCAACGAACAGGCCACCGTGGTGGCACGTTTACAACAGCTAGGCGGTTAGGAGTTGCCACATGACTAGCCCTTTAGAACACTTTGCCGCACAACTTTTGCACGCAACGCCAATTCGTAGCGATCAATTACGCATTGCCTACCACACCCCACAAACCGCCACCCGCCCGGTGCATTTGGTCGAAAACTTAGTCGAATTAGGCTTTGCCCCCGCCGCTACCCTGTACCCAGCATTGGCAGAATTTCTGGGGGTGACATGGCAACGCCAGCCACTCAGTGAATTTGCCCCCGATCCGACCGCTTTAGCTTTATGCCCTGCCGAGCAAGCACAGCGTTGGCACATCATGCCGTTAAGCTATCGCCTACCCCACCCTGAGCAAACCATGCAGGGAGAATTGCAGGTGCTGGCAGCCGACCCCGATTTACTTGCGGTACGCGATGGCTTGCACGCGCTCCTACCGCCCGCGCTGAAGGTGGTTTGGCATCTTGGGCAACGCGCCGAAATTAGCCAGCTTTTAGCTCAACATTACGCTGGGCGCGTGCCATTGCTAACGGTATTAGCCGAACTGGCCACGGCGGGAGCAAACCCAAATAACGCCGCCAATCCAAACACCAACAACAGCCCTGCCGTGCGTTTGGTCACTGCCATGTTAGAAGAAGCCGCCGCGCAGGGCGCGTCGGATATTCACCTCGAACCAGAAGCGGGTTTTGTACGCTTACGCCTGCGGCTGGATGGGTGTTTGCAACAAATCGCAGTGATTCCGCAAACGTGGTGGGCGGGGATTGTGGTACGGCTCAAGGTGCTGGCGGGGATGAATATTGCCGAAACCCGTGCCGCGCAAGATGGGCAATTTAGCGTGTCGTGTTTGGGGCGCAAGCTGGATCTGCGTGTTGCCAGTTTGCCGACACTGCACGGCGAAAACCTTGTACTGCGGCTGTTGGAGCAAGACAAAGGCATTGTGCCGCTACCCGCCTTGGGGCTGCCGCCCGCACAAGTCGCCAGCCTCCGCCAACTCGTGCAGCGTCCCGAAGGCTTGCTTATCGTCACGGGGCCAACGGGGAGCGGCAAAACCACGAGTCTGTATTCCATGTTGCAAACCTTGGATGCGGAACAACTCAACATCATGACCTTAGAAGACCCGGTGGAATATCCGCTACCGCGTCTGCGCCAAACCTCGCTGGCTGAGGCGGTGAAGCTGGATTTCGCGGCTGGGATTCGTGCCTTATTGCGCCAAGACCCCGACGTAATTTTGGTTGGAGAAATCCGTGACCCTGAAACGGCGCAAATGACCTTACGCGCCGCCATGACGGGGCATCGGGTCTTTTCCACCTTACATAGCAATTCCGCCTTGATGGCTTTGCCACGTTTGTTTGAGCTCGGCATTGCGCCTGCTGCCTTAGTCGGCACGCTGTCGGGCTTGCTGGCACAACGTTTATTACGCCGTTTATGTGTGCATTGTCGGGAGGCAGAAGCCTCGCTCTATCGCGCTGTCGGTTGTGCGGCGTGTCATGGCACGGGCTATCGCGGACGGTTGGCGGTGATGGAAATCATTGTCTGTGATGCTGCGTTTGCTGCCCTACTGGCACAGGGAGCTTCTTTGCCTACCTTAGCCGCCCACCTTGCGCAACAAGGTTTTATCCCCCTCGCGACTGCCGCCTATGACTATGTACAACGTGGCAT
>CAZOBT010000209.1:1933-4280 GCA_964578025.1 uncultured Rhodocyclaceae bacterium
GGGAAGCTACATGCAGCGCGTAGCTATGCCACCTCCTATTTGGTCTTAGAACAAAAGCTGGCACAACAAGGCATGGAAATCGTGTATTGGCGGCAAGTTAGCGACTTAGAACAGCGTTGGTCTCGCTGGCGGCAAGGCCACACCTTCAGCAAAGCGGCTCTCCTGCGCGGGCTATTTCATTTACAACAATTGTTGTTAGCCGGTGTGCCTTTGCTCGCGGTATTGCATGAATTACAGCACAGTGCAGAGAACCGCCGGTTGGGGGAGTTATATGGCGAAATGCGTTTGGCGATTACGCATGGCGCAAGTTTGCACGAGGCAATGCAGACACAGGGCGCGGGAGCTGGGCAGGTGTTTAGCCCGGTGGTTTGTGCCTTAGTTGGCGCAGGGGAAGCGGCAGGGTTGTTGCCGGAAATGCTCGAACGTGCCGCTAATCTCTTGCGCTGGGAGCTGGCCTTAAAACAACGGATGCACAAATTGCTGCTTTATCCCGCTGTCACTGCCGTGGTCAGTGGCAGTGCGGCCTTATTTTTGCTGCTGTATGTTGTGCCACAACTCCAGCCTTTCCTCAGCAACCTAGCGTACACCCCACCGTGGCACACCACGGCTTTATTTGGTCTCGCCCATTTTTTACGCCATTATGGGTTATTGGCTATGCTTAGTTTGGCAATTTTATGCTTTGGTCTATGGCTAGGCTTACGCCATCCGGCGTGTCGCTTATGGCGTGACCAGCAAATTTTGCGTTTGCCGTGGTGGGGCAGTTTGCTGCAACGACAGCTCTTGGCGCGGTTTGCGACGGTGTTTGCCAGCCTCTATGCGGCGGGTTTACCCGTATTAGCGGCTTTGCGGATCTGCCATGATGTCGTGGGCAATCAATATTGCGCGGCGCAATTAGCCGAGATTGAACAACGCACGCGTGCCGGGGCAACGTTGCTTGAGGCATTTCGCCACCACACCTTTTTCCCCCCGCTGGTTTTACAAATGCTTGCCGTGGGCGAAAACACCGGGCGGTTGGAACTGAGCTTGCAGCAAGTTGGGCAGTTTTACGATCAAGAATTAGAACATGCCGTGGCACAAAGCGAAGCTCTTATCGAACCGGTGTTGCTGCTGGTGTTAGGTGGGCTGGTGTTATGGATTGCCCTTGCCGTATTAGGGCCAATCTATGATGTTTTAATGAAAGTGGGGGGCTGACCATGCCCATGTTGACACTCTGCCTTAGCCCCCAAGGTTTACGCTGTAACACCCACTTTTTCCCTGCGACTGTAGCCGGGCAACAGGCGTGGGCGGATTATTTAATGCAACACCCAAAACCCGCCCCTTCTCGGTCAATCTACGCAGTGCTGTGGCTGGTGGCATGGGCGGAAGACTACAAACTTTTCCCTTTGCCGCAACAAAAACTGCGGCGTAGCGAATTGCAAACATGGCAACGCCGCCGCTTTGCCGAAACGTGGCCAGAATTATGGGATAAAGAACTGGCGCAGATTGATCCGAATTTAGCTTGGGCAGTGGCACACCCCATACGTTTGCCGCCACAAGATTGGCTGTGCTGGCAAGTGGTCAAAGATGTTCCCGCCATCGTGCCGTGGTTAGTGTGTTTGCGCCAAGCCGGAATTGCCCTTGCCGGGGTCTATAGCCGTCTTAATGCCTTGCCCGCTTATCTTGTGCAAACCGGTATTACCAACACGCATCTTGCCAACACTAAAACGGCGAAAACTAAACTTCCCCAACAGTTCGCCGTTTTACTCCCAATCCTCAGCGGTATGGTGAGTGGGGCAAATGCGGCGAATGCGGCGAATGCAGGTTGGCAACAACTGTGGTGCACCGCTGAACAGGTGCTCGTCTCGCGGAGTTTTCCCCATGTAGCGACATGGCAAGCTGTCTATGCCCAAGAAATGCCGCGTTTGTATGAGTATGTGCGTAGCCAAGGCATTTTCACGCCAACAAACGCAACAGAAGTAAATACAACGATTCCGGTGTATGTGTTTAGCCCTAATTCTACAAATGCCACCAATGCCACAAACACCACAAGCACCGCCAACAATTCGGGTCATGCGGATGATCTGCCCCCGCCCAATGCTGCGTTTCCCTTACAGGTTCAAACGCTGGCGGCGGATTTTTTAACGTCGCTAACATCGCCTTATCAGCGCAAATTACAAGGGCGATACCCCAACAAAGGCATGGTGCAACTCGCCCCAGCGCAGTATCTGCGGGCGTATCGTTGGCAACAGGCCAAACGGGTTTGGTATGGGGCAAATTTGGCGATCAGTGCTGGCGCGTTGTTGGCGGCAATGTGCCTAGGGCAAGTCCTTCATGCCAACCAGCGGCTGTTACCGTTGTTGGCGCATGG
>CAZOBT010000210.1:0-4276 GCA_964578025.1 uncultured Rhodocyclaceae bacterium
ACATCATTTAATGAAGGATAGACCAAATAGAACGGCTTAGAATTGCTTACGGTCTCGCTCTACCATCGTTCAGCCGCGAGGCAAAGAAAAGCCCACCAAGTTTTTGTCGTTTCTGACATTGCTTGGTGGGCGGGTTCGGTTTCGTTAAGGCTTGCGCCTTAACAACCTTATTGTAGCAGCGGCTCTCACCCCGAAAAGCTACAGGGTTTGGATTATAGAGAACTAAGGTTTTTATGCCAAGACAAACTAAAATCAATAATCACCGTATTAAAAACGCATGGAGCACTAAATGACCGCCATTGTAGATACAACAAATGGATACACCTTAGGTTTGGATATTGGGATTGGCTCGGTTGGGGCTGCCGTATTGGGGGAAGCGCGGATTTTAGGGCTTTATGTACGCGCTTTTGATAAAGCAGAAACACCCGGCGGGGACGCATTGGGTAAAGTGCGTCGAGAGGCGCGTTTAACCCGCCGCCGTTTGCACCGCCGGGCGCATCGTTTATTACGTTTATGTCGTTTGTTTAAACGCGAAGGCTTGATTAGCCATGCAGCCCCCAGTGCCTTTGCCCTACCTAGTGTTTCACCTTGGAATTTGCGTGCAGAGGGTTTAACACGACAACTTACCTCGCTTGAGTGGGCAAGTGTGCTGTATCACCTTGTTAAACACCGTGGCTTTCAATCGAATCGCAAAGCCGATTATGTTTTATTAAACGCCGATGCCAAATTAGGAGAAATGCTGGGTGGCGTGACACACAACCAACAGCGTTTAGACGAAGGTAAAAGCTTAGGGATACGCACGATTGGTGAACTGTTTGCCAAGCACGCGGATTACAAAAAACATAAGCGCAACAAGGCAGGGAGTTATAGCCACACCGTCGCGCGCGCCGCCTTACAAGATGAGCTGCAACAGCTATTTACCCAGCAAGCAAGCTTAGGTAATCCCTATACGTGCCCCGAATTTGCCGCCGCTGTAGAAGGGTTATTGTTAGCGCGTCGCCCTACTTTGTCAGGAGCAAAATTAGTCGAGCAAGTCGGTTTTTGCCCGTTTGAACCGCAACAACGCCGCGCTCCCAAAGCCATGTACCGGGCAGAGCAATTTGTCTGGCTCACTCGTTTGAATAATCTACGGGTGCAAGAAAATGGGGCGGAACGTGCGTTAACTGAGGAGGAGCGAGCTTTAGTTTTAGCGTTGCCGTTCCAACAAAATGAGGTGAGTTACGCCCAATTGCGCAGACAGCTTGGTTTAGCTAACACGGTGTACTTTGCTGGGCTGAATTATCCAGTCAGGGCAAATGCTGAAAGCAAAAATGCAAGTAAAGGTAAAGCCAAAAAAGCCAAAGCAGTGGCAGATCAACCCGAAGAGGCGATTTTGTTTGCCGCAAAAGCGTTTCATGCCTTACGCAAAGCCTGTGCTGCGCATCAACAAGAGGCGGCTTGGGCAATTTTGGCGACACAGGCCGATACCCTTGATGCAATTGCTTATGTGCTAACGGTGCATAAGTCAGACAGTGAAATCGAAGAGGAACTGCGCCAGCTTGGACTTGCTCCAGAGCTGATAAGTGCATTGCAAGATGTGTCGTTTGACACATTCATCGCGCTATCACAAAGCGCGCTCAAAAAGATTCTGCCGTTTATGGCAGCTGGGGAACGTTACGACCAAGCCGTACAGTCAGCCGGTTATGCACATCATAGCCAGTTAGCCCATGAGACACGGCAACGCTTTTTACCTGCCTTTGATAAAGCCCTAATCCGCAATCCAGTGGTATTTCGTGCCTTGAATCAAGCCCGTAAGGTGGTGAATGCGATTATTCGCCACTATGGCGCACCCACTGCTATCCATATTGAGCTGGCGCGAGACTTAAACAAGCCTTATACCGAACGCAAAGAAATTGCGGACAAACAAAAAGAGCACCATGACAATAAAAACAAAGACATTACTGCCTTTGTGGCTCTCTTTGGGCGAGAGCCGATGCCGGGGGATTTGCTGAAATGGCAGCTCTATCGTGAACAGGATGCGCGTTGCCCCTATAGCCAACAGGCGATTGATCCACACCGCTTATTTGATGTTGGCTATACCGAAATTGACCATGCGTTACCGTTTTCGCGGAGCTTTGATGACAGTAAAAACAATAAGGTTTTGGTCTTAACCGCTGAAAACCGTAACAAGGGCAATCGCACACCCTTTGAATATTTGGATGGGGCAAGTGACAGTGATCGCTGGCGTATTTTTGCCGCTTGGGTACATGCCAATCCTAAATATCGCCAAGCCAAACGCCAACGTTTGCTACGGGCAAACTTTACTGACACCGAGGCCGCAGGTTTTCTGGAACGCAACCTCAACGATACACGCTATATCTGCCGTGAATTTAAACACGCCTTAGAAACTCGTTTGCAATGGCACCCGAGTGCGGGAGCAAGGCCGCAAGCGGTGGTGCTGGCAGGGCAAATGACCGCCCTTTTACGTACCCGTTGGGGCTTGTTAAAGGTACGGAGTAATGGCGATTTGCACCATGCCTTAGATGCGGCGGTGATTGCGGCGGCGAATCGCCGTTTGGTCAAGCGCATTGCCGATCATTCGCGGCGCAAAGAATTAGAAAATATCCGCGCCCAGTATGTTGACCCAGAAACCGGAGAAATTCTTGATCGGGCGGCGTTTGCCTTGTGGGAAGCCCGCTTTCCGCAACCGTGGCCGCATTTCCGCGAAGAGCTGTTGGCCTGTTTAAGCGACAACCCAAGTTTGGCCTTAAATGCCGTGCCGAATTACCCGGCAGAACAGAGTGCAAGCATGTTGCCCGTGCGTGTCTCCCGCGCACCTCAACGTGATGGGCTTGGTGCAGCGCACGATGCAAAGATTCGCTCAATTGGTAAAGCGGGCAAATGGCTTGCCCAAGGCAAGTCGGTGATTAAAACCCCATTAAGCAGCTTAAAGTTAGCAGATTTAGTACAAATGGTTGGGGCAGATGACCCACGGCAGGCAGGCTTAATTGAGGCCATTCGCCAACGCTTAACGGCGCATAACGGTGATGGCAGCAAAGCCTTTGCCCCTAGCCAGCCGCCTTTGTATAAACCTAGCCAAGACAAAGAAACTGCGCCCATTGTGCGTAGCGTTAAATTGTTTAGCACGCAAAAAAGTGGCCTCTTTGTCCGTCAGGGCATTGCTAATAATGGTGACATGCTGCGCCTCGATATTTTTAGCAAAAAAGGGAAGTTTTATATGGTGCCGATCTATACGGCAGACGTAGTGAATAAGGTCTTACCGAATAAAGCCTGCGTGCAAGGTAAACCAGAAACTGAGTGGCTAGAGATGGATGCAAGCTATGCGTTTTTGTTTAGTTTGCATAAAAATGATTGGGTACGTTTGTGCTTTAAAAACAAACCCGAATGCGCTGGTTATTATGCTGGTGCAGACCGTGCTGCTGCCGCAATTAGTATCTGGTGTCATGACCGTAACCCACAGATTGGGGAAAATGGAATGTTCAGAGGCCGGGGCATTAAAACAGCGGTAGCCATTGAAAAATACCATGTTGATGTGCTTGGTCGGCTCTTCCGAGTGCAAGCGGAAACCCGAGAAGGCTTGTCCAAGCTCCAGAAGCGGATGCGTTAATCATGGTGCCACAATGCGCCTATTGGTTGGCGCACGCAGTTTTCAAGAAAAAACGGTAACAGCCGAGCAAATGTTGCTGTTTTAAGGCAAAAAATTTGCCCGCTAAACCAAGTTTACCTAGGTAAAACAAGGGATAGCGGGCAGGGGATTGTAGCTTTTCGGGGTGAGAGAGGAAGCTACAACGCTTGGCATCAAGTGCCTGCGGCATCATTGATTGTAGCTTTTCGGGGTGAGAGAGGAAGCTACAACTGGTTCGCATGGGCTGGGGGATGATGTTGTATTGTAGCTTTTCGGGGTGAGAGAGGAAGCTACAACAAGCGGATTGGGCTTCAGGGCGCGTGAAAAATTGTAGCTTTTCGGGGTGAGAGAGGAAGCTACAACTTTTCGTGGTATGGCTGCATATGAAAAAGCATTGTAGCTTTTCGGGGTGAGAGAGGAAGCTACAACCTGTCATGGTGCATGTAGTGAAGAATATCCATTGTAGCTTTTCGGGGTGAGAGAGGAAGCTACAACATCCCAATCGCAAGCCCCTCGGTGCTGAATATTGTAGCTTTTCGGGGTGAGAGAGGAAGCTACAACTGGCGTTATCACCTTAAGCCAGCCTTAAAAAACCAAGCCCCCAATCTTGCGAAAGGGGGCTTGTTTTTTATAGACCAAATTAAAAATTGG
>CAZOBT010000211.1:0-4265 GCA_964578025.1 uncultured Rhodocyclaceae bacterium
GAAAATCTTCACTTTGTCGTGACGACCATGAGAAATCACAGTGGCTTTAACAGCCGCACCTGCAACGATGGGGGCACCGATCTTAACGCTCTCGCCTTCGCCTACCATGAGGACTTGGTCAAGGGTAATTTCTGCGCCAACGTCTGCCGGTATCTGTTCTACTTTCAATTTTTGGCCAGCGGATACACGATATTGCTTACCGCCGGTTTTTACGACCGCATACATTTGTTGGACTCCAACTACGTTAATAAAGCCCGCTATTATAACGGGCTTTTGCCAACTTGGTCAAAGACTTGGCGTGTTATTGCCTCAGAAAATTGTGCAAAATTAGGCCGATAGGCACGAAGGATATTCCGCTTACGTTTCCGCTTACGTCGCTAGGCTTTTTGTGATGAATCAAAGCCAAGCAATAACGTGAGTGGGAAACTTCCGCCCTATCGTTTCGCCTAAAGCAATTAAACGAATTAACTTTAAGGAACACCACCATGGAATGGAAAGCAGATTACGAGTTAGGCTCGGCTCCAATGGATCAAACCCATCGTGAATACGTCGATCTGGTAACGGCGCTTGCCAATGCACAAGGCGAGCAAGAATTGGCCTGTTTTGATGCCTTATTAGCGCATACCGTAGAACATTTCGCGCAAGAACAACGTTGGATGGAAGAGTGTGGTTTTCCGCCCATTCATTGCCATCAAGGTGAACATGAGCGAGTGATGGCTTCGTTACACAGCGTGCGTGAACGCCTTGCCGCTGGTGGCGCGGGGATTGGGCGTATTGCCGCGAAAGAGCTAGAACAATGGTTTGCCGAACATGCCGCGTCAATGGATAACGCCTTGGCGTGGTACATGGGACAAGTCAATTACCACCCCACGGCGGGCAGTCAAGCCTTAGCCTTGGCGTAAGAAGCAGACCGCTTCGCCTGTTAAACTCTCGCCTTTTGCCCACAAGGAGTGCCGACATGGCGGAGCAGCAAGGTTTACAGATTGAAGAATTAACGCCGGGAACAGGCGATACCGCCGTTGCGGGCAAGATCGTGACGGTGCATTACACCGGCTGGTTAGAAAGCAATGGCAAAAAATTTGATTCCAGCAAAGACCGCAATCAGCCGTTTAGCTTTGGCTTAGGCAAACGCCAAGTCATCGCCGGGTGGGATCAAGGCGTACAAGGGATGCAAGTGGGTGGCGTGCGCAAACTCACCATTCCCGCCGAATTAGGCTATGGCAGCCGGGGTGCAGGCGGTGTGATTCCGCCCAATGCGACCTTGGTCTTTGAAGTGGAATTATTAGAAGTCGCTGACGAACCGACCTTGATGATTGAAGAACTCAAGGAAGGTACAGGCGCAGAAGCGAAAGCCGGGATGGAAGTTTTTGTGCATTACACCGGTTGGCTGACTAACGGGAAGAAGTTCGATTCCAGTAAAGATCGCGGCGAGCCTTTATCCTTCCCCTTGGGCGCAGGCTATGTGATCCAAGGTTGGGATATGGGGGTCGAAGGCATGAAAGTCGGTGGCGTGCGGCGTTTAACCATTCCGCCCCAACTCGGCTACGGTCGCCAAGGGGCAGGCGGGGTGATTCCGCCAAATGCCACCTTGTTGTTTGAAGTTGAATTGATGGATGTGCAATGAGCGACGGCATACGTCTTTCCAAATTGATGTCAGAGCGCGGACTGTGTTCGCGCCGCGAGGCCGATGCCTACATCGAACGTGGCTGGGTGTTTGTGAATGGGCAACGGGTCAGTGAATTAGGCATTCGCTTCCCCGAAAACGTCAGTATCACCCTTGCCCCCGAAGCACGGAAAAGCCAATCCAAGCAAATGACGGTGTTAATTAACAAACCCGTCGGCTATGTCAGTGGGCAACCCGAACCCGGTTTTAAGTCGGCGGCGATGTTGATTTCGGCGGAAACGCAGTGCAAAACCACGGCTGATCCACAATTTCATCCCAATTTATTACGCGGCCTTGCCCCCGCTGGGCGGCTGGACGTGGATTCCACTGGTTTGTTAATTCTGACCCAAGACGGGCGTGTGGCACGGCAGTTAATCGCCGACGATTCCACCGTGGAAAAAGAATATTTGGTGCGAGTGGACGGCGAAATGCAGGCCAATGGCTTGAAATTGCTCAACTTCGGTTTATCCCTTGATGGCAGGGCGTTGCGCCCAGCACGAGTGGAATGGCTGAATGAAGACCAATTACGCTTTGTCTTGAAAGAAGGGCGCAAACGGCAAATTCGCCGCATGTGCGAATTGGTTGGCTTGAAAGTGATTGGCTTAAAACGGGTACGCATTGGGCGCGTCCGTTTAGGCGATTTACCCTTAGGTCAATGGCGATACCTACGTCCGGGTGAAGTGTTTTAAGCGGTTCTAGGCAATTCACCACAAATTCAAGGCCAAGTTAAAAATATGCCACTAAAGCAGATTAAACATGCCTTGGTCAAAGATAGACCAAATAATACGGGCTTATTTTGGTTTATCGCCACGGTTGGTTTTAGCTCGCCTTATTGGAGTCCGTGGCTAAGTCAAACGTGGGCGGAACTGTGGTTCTTGGATTTGTTTGTGCATTGGCAATGGTTTTTTGCCGCCCTGCTTGGCCTTGGCATACTGCGCCTTGCATGGCGGCAAATCCGTTGGCTGCTGGTTTTGCCGATTGTGTTTACGCCGTATTTCACCGCGCCTGCTGCGTTATCAAGTCATCGCCATCCAGCCAATGGGTTGCCCTTGGTGTTCGCCACGGCGAATGTGCAGAAAGAAAATACCGAGCCGCAACGTTTATTGGCATGGTTAGCCGCCGAGCAGGTGGATATTGCTTTCATTAGCGAAGTTAACCCCACCTTTGCCCAAGGCTTGGCGGCTTACACGGCCTTACCATCCCAAATTTTGCGCCCACAAGAGGATCCGTTTGGCGTGGCCTTGCTCAGTCGTTATCCGATTCGCCGTTTTACAGTCACTCCCGACCATAACGGCGACCAACATCTAGAAGCCGAAATTGAGATACAGGGGCGCAGCATCCATGTGATTGGCCTGCATCCCATGCCCCCCTTAGACGCGGCAACGCAACAGCAGCGCGATCAACTCATCCATGACCTCGCCCAACGTTACGCCACGGTGCCAGCGGTGATATTGGGTGACTTTAACGCCACGCCGTGGTCGTCGGCCTTTGTGGGTTTAGCCGATGTTGGCTGGCAACGCGCTAGCGGCGTGCGTCCAACGTGGCCAAGCCAAGGCCACGGTTGGATGGGGATTCCGATTGACCATGTAGTAGCGACCACACCACACTGGCAAAGCATGGCAAGCCATCTTGGCGCAACGATTGGCTCTGACCATTTCCCCGTAGTCGCACGTTTAGCTTTGTTACCTGCAAAAACGCCAAACTAGGCATTGACAAGTTGGCAAAACTCCTTCAGGCCACAGCGGGGCGTGATACAATCGCCCCCCTTTTCAATGGCTTGAGGACACTCCCCCATGTTTTCCGCGAAAGATACCCTAGCGACTGTTGACCCTGAATTGTGGCAAGCCATCGCTGCCGAAAATCACCGTCAGGAAGAACACATCGAACTGATCGCGTCCGAAAACTACGTTAGCTGCGCGGTCATGGAAGCCCAAGGCTCACAGTTAACCAATAAGTACGCTGAAGGTTATCCCGGTAAGCGTTACTACGGTGGCTGTGAACATGTTGACGTGGTTGAACAACTGGCGATTGATCGCCTGAAAAAGCTGTTTGGCGCAGAAGCCGCCAACGTGCAACCGAACTCTGGCTCTCAAGCCAACCAAGCCGTGTTAATGGCCTTTGCCAAACCCGGCGATACCATTATGGGGATGAGCCTCGCCGAAGGCGGTCACTTGACCCACGGTATGCCGCTGAACATGTCCGGCAAGTGGTTTAACGTCGTCGCCTATGGCTTAGACGAAAATGAAGCCATCGACTACGACAAGATGGAAGCCTTAGCCCTTGAGCACAAGCCCAAGATCATCATTGCGGGTGCGTCTGCTTATGCCTTGCGCATCGACTTTGAACGCTTTGCCAAAGTCGCCAAAGCCGTTGGCGCGATTTTGTGGGTTGATATGGCGCACTACGCGGGCTTGATCGCCGCTGGTTTCTATCCCAACCCCGTACCACACGCTGACGTGGTGACTTCCACCACACACAAAACCTTGCGTGGCCCACGCGGTGGGGTGATCTTGATGAAGGCCGAACACGAAAAGGCCATCAACTCTGCGATTTTCCCCGGTTTGCAAGGCGGCCCTTTGATGCACGTTATCGCGGCGAAAGC
>CAZOBT010000212.1:0-4246 GCA_964578025.1 uncultured Rhodocyclaceae bacterium
TCGCCACCGGTCAATGAAAACCGAGCCAGAGAACCCAAGCCGTCAACCAAGGCATGAAGTTTGGTACTCAGCCCGCCACGGCTTCGCCCAAGGGCTTGGTTGCCGTTTTTTTTGGAGCCCCTGCCGCGTGTTGATGGGCTCGCACGATGGTACTGTCGATAAAGACTTCTTCAAAATCGGCATCGCGTGCCAACTCAGCGAACATCCTGTCCCATACGCCTTGCCGCGAGCACCGGGCAAAGCGTTGATACACGCTATTCCACAATCCGAATTCACTGGGCAGATCACGCCAAGGGCTGCCAGTACGAGCTATCCACAGGACGGCTTCGACAAACAAACGGTTGTCCTTGCCTGTTCTACCGGGGTCACCTTTCTTACCCGGCAGGAATGAGGCAATACGTTCATATTGATCGTCTCGCAACCAGTAACGAACCATTCCACTCTCCACCCAAAAAACAAGAGATAAGCAGACATCAGAGGCTGTGAATAGCCACTATGCATCTCATTGATAAAAAACGATTATTTTAGCCATAAACACATTTGGCATCAAAGACGATTGCGAATGTCAACAGACTCTAGGCTGTGCCAACAAACCGCTTATAAAAAACTTAAACAGGAACAGCTTTCTTATCTATTTCGCTTGAATTAGAATCGCCGACCTTGTAAAAAACCAAGGGAAAATATACATGAGCACAGCACAAAATTTGTTAGGTTGGTATTTGGTTTATACCAAACCAAGACAAGAAGAAGTAGCTCGTATTAACCTTGAGCAACAAGGTTATACCTGTTATTTGCCGCTCATTGAGATCGAAAAAATTCGGCGACGTAAAGCGGTATTAGTCACTGAACCAATGTTTGCCCGTTATCTTTTTATTCAGCTTGATCGAAGTACCACTGGAAAAAGCTGGAGTCCAATTCGCTCAACGTTGGGGGTATCGACATTAGTACACTTTGGCGGGCAACCCACAAAAGTTGATGATCGGCTGATTGATGGCTTACGCCAGCGCGAACAACACTTAGAAGCACAAGCACTTTTTACTTCTGGCGATAAAGTGGTAGTTACGGAAGGGGCATTTGCTGGGCTGGAAGCAATTTTCCAAGCCAATGATGCAGAACAACGCGCCATGATTTTGCTGGAAATTTTAAGTAAACCTGTTCTGATACGGGTTGCTCCCGCAAGCTTACTCAAGGCGTGATCCTGTTTTTATTGGGTAAGGGTTTCCCTTAGCCATTGGCTAAGCTCTACCCGAATTTTGCTGGCGATACCTTTCGATTATGCTTTTGCCCCATTCCAAAATAAAAAAGTATAACTATGTGTGGCTTCGCTGGTTTTCTGAGCTATGCCCACCAGCGATATTCGGTGGCAGAGCGTAAGCGTATTTTGTTAGCAATGGGGGAGGCGATTGCGCATCGGGGGCCAGATGATGAACAGCTTTATGATGATGGTGTTTTAAGCCTTGTCTTTCGCCGCTTAGCCATTGTGGCTCCTGCGCAAGGCCGCCAGCCCTTATTGAGCGCAGATCAGCAGCAACTGCTGGTAGCCAATGCCGAAATTTATAATTACCAAGAATTACGCCAAGCCCTTGCGCCACGTTATGCCTTTGGTACAGCCTCGGATTGTGAGGTTTTATTGCATGGGTGGGCGGCATGGGGGGCGGAGGTATTGCCGCGTTGTCGTGGCATGTTTGCGTTTGCGCATTGGGATCAGCCGCAGCAACGTTTAACCTTAGGGCGTGATCGTCTTGGCATTAAACCTCTATATGTGTGTCCGTTGCCGCATGGGGTATTGTTTGCCTCAGAATTAAAAGCCTTATTGCAACATCCTGATTGCCCGACGACAGTCAATTTTTATCCCGAATCAAATAATTTGGCGGGATTAAGCGACACCCCGAGCTTTATTGATGGCATTTACCATTTACCTGCGGGGAGTTGGCAAACGTTTACGCCACAGCAGCCTAATACCACGCCACAACGTTGGTGGAATTTAGCCGGCTGCTTTGGGCAAGCTCCGTATGGTGAGAGCGAGGATAAGGCGGAAGATTACATTGCGGCCTATCATGCTTTGCTCAGTGACAGTGTGCGCGAACATCAAGCTGCCCAAGGTTGTTCGGCCTTGTTTTTAAGCGGTGGATTAGATTCTTCCTTGTTAGCGGGGTTAGCCAAGCAGCATGAGCCAGAGTTACCCTGTTTTACGATTGTGGAACGCACCACTTACCTTGGTGGCGATGTGGCTTCGGCGCAGGCTTTATGTACCAAATTAACGTTACCTTGGCATCCCGTACTGTTTGATTACCGCCACTTTGCCACGGCGACGGAGTTTAATTTAGGTCGTTTAGAAACCGCTGTGTGGCAAATGGATTCGCCGCGCTTTAGTTTGGACTGGTTTTTTAAAGACGTTTTAAGCGCGACCGTCAGCGAGCTTTATCCACAAAACAAAGTGTTATTGCTGGGGCAAGGGGCGGATGAGTTTGCCGGGGGCTATTCACGCGCAATTGAGTCGCCGTGGGTAACATGGCAAGACTATATTGCACAGGGGGTTGAACCTTGGGTTGCTGCCAATCTTAATTCCTCTGAGCGTACTGGAGTGGCGTATTACGATGCCATGCTGTTGTTTATGCGCCAATTGCAATATCACAATCTATGGCATGAAGACCGTAGCAGCATGTGGCATGGCATGGAAGCGCGCGTGCCGTATTTAGATCATCGTTTGCTGGAACTCTTAGCCGCCATTCCCACCAATTTGCACCCGATTTTATTTACGGACAAAGCTATTATTCGTGCTGTGGCACGACGGGTGCTGCCTGATTTCGTGTTTACCCAACCGAAAATTGGCTTATATGTGACCAAGGACATGCGCTCAATTGAGTTGTTGTTATATGGTTTAGCCGTTGCTGTGTTACCCGAGTTCTTAAGTAAATATGCCCATAGAATTACTGATGTTGCTTGGCAGACATGGTTTGTCCCTGTCGCCAAGCAATTATTAGCGGGTGATTTAACTGCCCTGCCAAAAGTAAGTGATGTAATACAAAGTATGTGTGAAGTCATTTTCTTGGCACAATGTGCAACCCGCCAAGTCGTGGTGGGTAATGCCTTGTTTGAGCCTGCATTACCTGTACTCCGCCCGACAGATATACCTATCCTTGCCGCGATGTTTGCGGCGACACCAACCTTGGCAGGCAATTAAGTGCTGTTAATGAAATTAAATGACCTGTTTATCTCGCGCCAAGATACGGCGTTTGCGGTGGAGTTAGCGACACGTTTTGTCCGCTTGTTTCCGGTGGCGTTGGCTAACGAAAAGTTGGCGCAGCCAAAAGTACAAGCGCGTTTGCAAAATGTTCTAAGTAATTTTTTGCTGGATGTCGCGGCATTTCAAACGGAACGACATTTAAATTGGGTCAGCAAAGCCTTATTTGCGAATACCTTACGTTGGGAACTGATACGCCAAGGCTATAACACGCATTTTGCGCATGATCTGGCAAAAAAAGTGGCGCGTAAGTTGGCTTTGCCCAGCCAGAACTAGCCCGACAAAAGCTTACGCGTAAACGTAAGCTTCAGTCTGTCTTAATTCCCCCTTAAGTTTGCTTGCGTAAACTGCCAGCCTGCCTTTTTGACTTAGGAATCGCTGGTGATGTCACTTATTCCCCGAACCCAAATCTTTTTACCTTTATTTGCCTTGAGCCTTGGTACGGCGCAGGTCGCCCATGTGGCTTATGCGGCGGAGATGAGTTTGACGGCGCAACGTTTGCAGACCTTGGGGATTGCGACGCAGGCGGTGAGTTCGGCAGGGAAAGCACAGGTGGCAAGTTTGGCGGCGAAAGTCACCGTGCCGAATGGGCAATTACGTGTCGTTGCCGCGCCGGTGGCGGGGATGGTGAGTCGCTTATGGGTCAATCCGGGGACGCAGGTCAAAGCCGGGCAAGTGGTAGCGGAACTCGCCAGCCCAGAGGCTTTGGCCTTGCAACGCGATGCCTTACAAGCCAACAGCCAAGCGCAATTGGCGCAACAAACCCTACGCCGTGATGAACAACTGTTTGCTGAAGGACTGATTGCCGAAGCGCGTGTACAAGCCAGCCGTGCCAATGCAGCGCAAGCTGGAGCACTCGCCAGCGAACGCCGCCAAAGCTTGCAACTGGCAGGGGCAAGTAGCGGCAATATCGGCGGAGCATTACGCCTGACCGCACCCATGGCGGGCGTAATTGTGGAACAAGGCGTACAAGTCGGGCAGCGGGTGGAGGCGGCAACTTTG
>CAZOBT010000213.1:0-3043 GCA_964578025.1 uncultured Rhodocyclaceae bacterium
ATGTCCATTTGACCAGCGTCGATTTCGATTGGCAATGCACCCGCATCTTCCATGGTGTTGAAGAAGATCGGCGCAATTTTGCTCCCTAAACACACCCCACCAAAACGCTTGTTCGGCACGAAGGGGATGTCTTCGCCGGTGAACCACAACACGGAGTTGGTGGCGGACTTACGGGAAGAACCTGTACCAACCACGTCACCCACGTAAGCAATCAGATTGCCTTTCTCGGCTAAAGCCGCGAGTTGCTTCACCGGGCCACGTGAACCGGGTTCGTCTGCGTCGATACCGGGACGGGGGTTCTTCAACATTGCCAATGCGTGCAAAGGAATGTCAGGACGTGACCACGCATCGGGCGCGGGGGACAAGTCATCGGTGTTGGTTTCGCCAGTGACCTTGAACACGGTCAATTTTTGGCTGGCAGGTACTTCGGGACGCGAGGTGAACCATTCACCGTCTGCCCAAGACTGCATTACCGACTTGGCGTTGGCATTGCCAGCTTTTGCCAGTTCAGCCACATCATGGAAGTAATCAAACACTAACAGGGTCTTTTTCAGACCTTCGGCGGCAACAGCACCGCAAGTTGCACAGCCTAAGAGGTCGATCAAGGGCTTGACGTTATAACCACCCAACATCGTACCGAGCAATTCGGTGGCTTTTTCTTTAGAGATCAACGCACACGCTTCTTCACCCTTGGCAACTTTGGCCAAGAATTCAGCTTTTACCTTAGCGGCATCATCCACACCGGCAGGAACGCGGTAGGTGATTAGCTCAACCAACGTGGCTTCTTCACCAGCGGGAGGATTCTTTAACAGCTCAACCAAGGCAGCGGTTTGTTGTTTGGAGAGGGGCAGGGGGGGAATACCAAGAGCAGCACGTTCTGCGACGTGGGCACGGTAGGCTTCTAGCACGGCGACTTCCTTTCGTTGTGTGTTGTTCGGGGAAAACAATCATTCTACGACATTGCCGGGGCGGTATCTCGTCAGCACAGGACAGCGCGAGGATATTGCCAATGCAACCGCTTTTTCCCCGCCCCCAAGTCTTATATATTTTATCTTTTACAAGCCTGTGTGTGAACGGATTTTGTTTTCTCAGCCATGCTGATAATTCTAAGCCTGCCGAATGCCTAATAATTTCAGCTTGTTGTGTTTGCACCATGCGGGCGTTGCCTCTGCCTAAGCTGCTATAATTTCGGGTTTTATTGCATTTTTCTTGCGGCAGCAGCAAAGGTAGGGAAAGTAAATTATGGAAGCGGAACAAATAAATGCCATTGCCAACCAGCTTAGCGACCTAGGTCGGCGTAGCGACGAATTACGGAGGTATCTTTGACTACCCTGTCAAAGCCGACCGTTTATTGGAAGTCAATCGGGAACTAGAAAGCCCAACCGTTTGGGACGATGCCAAACGCGCCCAAGAACTGGGCAAAGAAAAGCGGAGTTTAGAAGGCGTAGTGGTGGTGCTTGACCACATTCACCGCAGCGTGGTCGATGCCAGCGATTTGCTGGAAATGGCCAAGGAAGAAAATGATGATGACACCTTCCATGCCGTTGAAGCGGATGTCGTCAGTATTGAAAAAGAAGTCGCTGGCCTTGAGTTCCGGCGCATGTTTAATAACCCGCAAGACCCGAATCCCTGCTTCTTAGAAATCCAAGCCGGGGCAGGGGGAACAGAAGCGCAAGATTGGGCTTCGATGTTGCTGCGCATGTATGTGCGCTATGGCGAACGGAAAGGCTTTGCGGTCGATGTGATGGAAGAATCCGAAGGCGATGTGGCTGGGATTAAGAGTGCCACGATCAAATTCACGGGCGACTATACCTACGGCATTTTGCGTACCGAAACCGGGATTCATCGCCTAGTGCGCAAATCGCCCTTTGACTCTAACGCCCGTCGCCACACCAGCTTTGCCAGCGTGTTTGTTTATCCCGAAGTCGATGATTCGATTGAAATCGACATCAATCCCGCCGATGTGCGGACTGATACTTTCCGCGCTTCCGGGGCGGGTGGGCAGCACATTAACAAAACCGATTCCGCTGTGCGTTTGACCCACGTCCCGACCAACATTGTCGTGCAGTGTCAAAACGACCGTTCGCAACACCGTAACCGCGATGAAGCTTGGAAGATGTTGCGCGCACGCTTGTACGAACACGAATTGCGCAAGCAACAAGCCGAACAGCAAAAGCTGGAAGACGCAAAATCCGACATCGGTTGGGGGCATCAAATCCGCTCTTATGTGTTGGATCAATCCCGCATTAAAGATTTACGCACCAATTACGAAGTGGGTAATACGCAAGCCGTATTGGATGGTGATTTAGACCAATTCATTGAAGCCAGCTTAAAGCAGGGTGTATAGCAAGTGACTCTTGCTATCTGCTGAGAAAATTTAACCTTAGACCAAATTTAATTTAATCGAAAAGCATAATTATGACTGAGCAAAACCAAACCACCGGCGCAAATGCGGCAAATGCGACCCCGCAAGAAGAAAACCACATGATCCAAGAGCGTCGGCAAAAGCTGGCGGAATGGCGGGCAGCAGGGCAAGCTTTCCCTAACGATTTTCAACGCGAAAATATCTCCGGCAAATTGCATGAGTTGTATGGCGATAAAACTGCCGAAGAATTAGAAGGTTTGCCGGTTGAAGTGAAAGTGGCTGGGCGCATGATGTTAAAGCGCGTGATGGGTAAAGCCTCCTTTGCGACCTTGCAAGACATGGGCGGGCGCATTCAAGCCTATATCAGCCGTGATGCGGTAGGCGAAGAAGTGTATGCCAGTTTCAAACATTGGGACTTGGGCGACATTTTTGGCATCGTTGGCACCTTGATGAAAACCAAAACGGGCGAGTTAACGATTAAAGCCAGCGCGATTCGTTTGCTGACCAAATCCATTCGTCCCTTGCCCGACAAATTCCACGGCTTGTCAGATCAAGAACAAAAATATCGCCAGCGTTACGTTGACCTCATCATGAATGAGGAAACCCGCGCCACGTTCCAAGCACGTAGCCGGATTTTGCAAAGCATCCGTAACTACATGTGTGGGCATGGTTTTATGG
>CAZOBT010000213.1:3073-4238 GCA_964578025.1 uncultured Rhodocyclaceae bacterium
CCTTGGACATGGAAATGTTCTTGCGTATCGCCCCTGAGTTGTATTTGAAACGCTTGGTAGTCGGTGGTTTTGAAAAGGTCTTTGAAGTTAACCGTAACTTCCGTAACGAAGGTTTGTCCCCCCGGCATAACCCTGAATTTACCATGATGGAATTTTATGAAGCGTATGCCGATTACAAATCACTCATGGATTTCACCGAAGGCTTGTTACGCCATGCCGCCCGTGAAGCTTTGCACAAAGAAGTCTTTGAATATCAAGGTAAAGAGCTGGATTTATCCAAGCCCTTCCATCGTTTAACGATGGTGCAAGCCGTCTTGAAATATTGCCCTCAGTACAACGAAGCTCAGTTGAACGATGCGGCATGGCTGATTGAGCAATTAAGAGCGCGTAAGGTCGAATTGCGTGGCACGGAAGGTTTAGGCGCGTTGCAATTATTGTTCTTTGAAGAAACCGCCGAAGCCCAATTATGGGAACCCACTTTCATCATTGATTACCCCGTGGAAGTTTCCCCCTTGGCGCGTGCCTCTGACAGCAACCCCGAAATTACCGAACGCTTTGAACTGTTCATCGTTGGGCGCGAAATCGCCAATGGCTTCTCTGAATTAAACGACCCCGAAGACCAAGCCAACCGCTTCTTGGAACAGGTCAAGGCCAAAGATGCTGGGGATGAAGAAGCGATGTACTACGATGCCGACTACATCCGCGCCCTCGAATTCGGCCTGCCACCCACCGGAGGCTGTGGCATTGGTATCGACCGCCTCATCATGCTCCTCACCGACAGCCCCGCCATCCGCGATGTCATCCTCTTCCCGCAAATGCGCCCCGAACAAACCGCCGAGGCACGTAAAGACGAAGGAAACGCATAATGGCAGAGACCCAAAATACGCTGAATAAGCTCACCACTTTCCCCGGTGTGGCTGGCCCCGTGGTGATGATTGTGATGGACGGGTATGGTTTACCCAAGACCGAGGTGGGGAGTGCGATTGCGGCGGCGCGTAAGCCGACCTTAGATCGTTTGTTTGCCAATTATTCGCATATCCGCTTGCGGGCGCATGGCACTGCTGTGGGAATGCCGTCGGATGACGATATGGGCAACTCCGAAGTCGGGCATAACGCGATTGGCGCAGGCCAAATCTATAGCCAAGGCGCGGCTCTTGTCGCGACG
>CAZOBT010000214.1:0-667 GCA_964578025.1 uncultured Rhodocyclaceae bacterium
TTGCAGGGGTGAGTCCTGATACGGAAATTCTGCCGGTGAATGGGTCGCGTGAAGCTTTGTTTGCCTTTGCCCAAACCGTCCTTGCCCCACAAAAAATCGCTAACGGCGAATTGCCGATTGTCGTGTCACCAAACCCCTTCTACCAAATCTATGAAGGGGCGGCCTATTTGGGTGGAGCCGAGCCACGTTTTTTAAATACCCTGCCTGACAATAATTTCGCCTTTGATTTTGCCAGTTTGAGCGAAGCGGAATGGGCGCGGGTGCAATTACTCTATGTTTGCTCGCCTGCAAATCCGACCGGTAAGGTCTTGAATTTACAAGATTGGCAAGACATCTTTGCCTTGTCCGATCGTTATGGTTTTGTGATTGCGTCTGACGAGTGTTATTCCGAAGTTTTCTTTGACGAAGCCAACCCGCCATTAGGGGCGTTACAAGCCGCGAAACAATTAGGCCGTGGTTTTGAACGGATTGTGATGTTCTCCAGTCTATCGAAACGCTCTAACGTTCCCGGTTTGCGCTCTGGTTTTGTCGCAGGTGATGCGGCGATTTTGCAAAAGTTCTTGTTGTACCGTACCTATCATGGTTGTGCGATGAGTCAGCCGGTGCAATTAGCGTCGGCAGCGGCATGGAATGATGAGGCGCATGTCTTAGAAAACCGCCGTTTGTA
>CAZOBT010000214.1:677-1508 GCA_964578025.1 uncultured Rhodocyclaceae bacterium
GCGAATTACCCCAATGTTGGCGGTGGTTTTACCGGTTTCTGCCCCGGAGGCCTCGTTTTATCTGTGGGTAAAAACGCCAATTGCTGATACCGAATTCGCCCAGCGTTTGTTAGCCGCCTACAATGTCGTAGTCTTGCCCGGCAGTTTCTTGGCGCGCGAAGCCAATGGCGTAAATCCGGGGGCGAATTATGTACGGATTGCCTTAGTGGCTAGCTTGGCAGAATGTGAAGAAGCCGCGCGACGGATTTGCGCCTTTGTGCGTGAGTTGCCTTCCGCCTAACCCCTAATTTTTACCTTGGAGCATTGTTATGCCTCTTGTGATTAAACTACCAAAGGATTTTCATCCAATGAAAACAACGATTGAAGCTTTGTGGGAAGACCGCGCCAATTTATCCGCTGCCACAGTGACCCCTGAGCAAGTTAACGCCATTGAATCGGTGATCGCCGAATTAGATAAAGGTGCGTTGCGTGTGGCCTCCAAAGAAAATGGCGATTGGGTGACGCATCAATGGATTAAGAAAGCGGTATTGCTGTCCTTCCGCATCCGTGACAACCGCGTACAAGAAGCGGGTGATTTGCGTTTCTTTGACAAAGTTGACACCAAATTCCAAGGCTGGACAGAAGAGCAATTCCGCCAAGGTGGTTTCCGCGTCGTACCACCCGCCACCGTGCGTAAAGGCTCGTTTATTGCCAAAAACGCCGTGTTAATGCCTTCCTACGTCAATATCGGTGCGTATGTTGATGAAGGCACGATGGTGGATACATGGGCAACTGTAGGTTCTTGCGCCCAGATCGGTAAAAACGTCCACCTTTCTGGTGGTGTAGGCATTG
>CAZOBT010000214.1:1518-4211 GCA_964578025.1 uncultured Rhodocyclaceae bacterium
GCGGCGTGTTAGAACCTTTACAAGCTAACCCCACGATCATCGAAGATAACTGCTTTATCGGTGCACGTTCTGAGGTGGTTGAAGGCGTAATCGTTGGTGAAAACTCCGTGATTTCAATGGGCGTGTACTTGGGTCAAAGCACCCCAATTTACGACCGCGAAACGGGCGAAGTCAGCTACGGTCGTGTACCTCCCGGTTCAGTCGTCATCAGTGGTAGTTTGCCCAAAGCCGATGGCAAATACAGCTTGTATGCGGCAATCATCGTTAAGAAGGTCGACGCGCAAACCCGCGCCAAGACCAGCATCAACGATTTGTTGCGTTCCTAAGTCTTATTGGTACTAAGTACGGCGGAGCAGAGCAGCCATGATTCTGGATAAATTATTTCGCTTAATGGCGGATAAGCAGGCATCGGATATTTTTGTCTCCGCCGGTGCACCGATTCATATCAAAATTCACGGCAATACCGTGCCTGTGAATCAACAAACCATGTCGGGGGAAATGATTAACAAAATCTTGCAAGAGATTTTGACCCCGGAGCAACGTAGTACCTTTGATAAAACCCGTGAGCTAAACCTCTCCTTGGGTATCAATGGCTTAGGTAACTATCGGATTAACGTTTTTTGCCAACGTGGCACACCAGCCTTGGTGGTGCGTTACATCCAAAGCAATATTCCCCATTTAGATAGCTTGGGTCTGCCGCCCGTTGTGCAAGAGCTGGCGATGGAAAAGCGCGGTCTAGTATTGATCGTTGGGGCGACTGGTTCAGGGAAATCGACCACGATTGCCTCAATGCTCGATCACCGCAGCGCGAATCGCAGTGGGCATATTTTGACGGTGGAAGACCCCATCGAATTTTTATTTAAGCATCGCCGTTCGATTGTGAATCAACGGGAAATCGGCATGGATACCGATAATTGGCATACGGCGTTGCGTAATGCGATGCGCCAAGCTCCAGATTGCATCATGATCGGGGAAATCCGTGACCAAGAAACAATGGCGGCGGCGATTGCGTATGCGCAAACCGGGCATTTATGTGTGGCGACCCTACATGCGAACAACAGCTACCATGCCCTTAACCGCATCATTAACTTCTTCTCCTTAGAGAACCGTTCCTCTTTGTATTTGGATTTGTCGATGACCTTACGCGCCATCGTCTCGCAGCGTTTGGTACGCCGCCCCGATGGCAAACGCATCGTGGCCTGTGAAATCCTCAACAGCAACCGCCATTTGGGCGAACTGATTGAGCGTGGTGACGTACAAGGGGTGAAGGAAGCAATGGAACAAATTCAAGCCCCCGGTTCACAAACCTTTGAACAAGATTTGTATCGTTTATATAAAGAAGAACAAATTACCTTAGAGGAAGCTTTAGCCAATTCGGATTCGCCGACAAATTTATCGTGGTTAATCAATAACTTTGAAGGGATGGGGCAACAGAAGCAAGAGAAGAAAAAGGTGAGCAACCCGATCTTTGATCTCGCGGCACAAGACAACACCGAAGGGCCATCCTTCAAAGAATTCTCCTTAACCTTGGGCGAATAAGCACACCCCGCCTTTTACATCTCGCCTTTTTGTTATCTATAAATAATTACCAATTTACCAATCATTATGACAACTGCTCCAACCTTGGCCTTAGCCGAAGCATTGCTGGCGCAAGCCTCTGTTACCCCTGAAGACGCGGGTTGTATGACCATTATTGGTCAACGCCTCGCTGCCCTTGGCTTTGGTCTAGAGTATATCAATCGCGCTGGCGTGCAGAATCTATGGGCAAGAAGGGGCAATACCGCACCTTTGGTCTGTTTTGCGGGGCATACCGATGTCGTGCCAACTGGCCCCTTAGAATATTGGACAACGCCCCCGTTTAGCCCCAGCCAACGCGATGGCAAATTGTATGCACGCGGCGCGGCGGATATGAAATCTTCCCTGGCGGCGTTTGTCACCAGCATTGAAGCCTTTGTTGCGGCAAACCCTAATCATCCCGGCTCGATTGCCTTGTTACTGACTTCCGATGAAGAAGGCCCAGCCACTGATGGCACGGTAGCGGTCGTCGACACCTTAAAGGCACGCAACGAAGGCATTGATTACTGCATCGTTGGTGAACCGACAGCCGTGAATACCTTGGGCGATATGATTAAAAATGGGCGGCGCGGCTCGTTATCGGGCAAATTGCGTGTTAAAGGCATTCAAGGCCATATTGCTTATCCACACCTTGCAAAGAACCCCATTCACCTCGTTGCCCCCGCGATTGCCGAATTAGCCACGACCGAATGGGATCAAGGCAACGAGTTTTTCCCACCCACAACGTGGCAAATCTCCAATATTCGCGGTGGCACCGGGGCAACAAATGTGATCCCCGGTACGGTAGAAATTTTGTTTAATTTCCGCTTTGCCACCGCGAGTACGCCAGAAAACCTGCAACAACGCCTGTGCGCAATCCTTGAACAACATGGCTTGGACTACGATATTCAATGGACACTTGGGGCGAAACCCTTCCTCACTGGGCATGGCAAATTGGTTGAAGCCGCACGGAACGCGATTCGTGCCGAATGTGGCATTGAAACCGAGTTATCGACCACTGGTGGCACTTCAGACGGGCGTTTTATTGCCGATATTTGCCCGCAATTATTGGAGCTTGGCCCTGTCAATGAATCCATCCATAAGATTGACGAACACATTGACATTGCCGCTTTAGAACC
>CAZOBT010000215.1:0-4203 GCA_964578025.1 uncultured Rhodocyclaceae bacterium
TGCGATTGGTGAAACTGCACCGATTATTACGATTGGCGCATTGACCTTTATCGCCTTCCTCCCACCTGCCCCAATTTTGCCAGATGCCCCGTTTGTTTCGGTTGAATGGTTATCTTCTCCCTTTACCGTGATGCCGATTCAAATGTTTAACTGGACATCGCGCCCCGAAGAAGCCTTCCATGCCAATGCCGCCGCTGCTGGTTTTATTTTGGTCTTAATGACTTTAACCATGAACGGTTTGGCGATTTGGCTGCGGGCAAAATTGCGTAAGAACATTAAGTGGTAAGTTAAATGGTGAGTTTGGTCTATATATTGTTTAAGCTTATATAGCCTTACTCATCAGCCATTTTTTAATTTGGTCTTGAATTTAACCTGATTTTTGACTCAATTTAGTAAAGAATTCGACGATGACAGCCCAAAAACCTGCCTTAGAAACCTTGTCTTTAAAGGCCGCCGCCCAAAATCTACGTTTCTTTTATGGCGAAAAAGAAGCCTTAAAGAACATCTCCATGCCTTTGTACGACAAGCGCGTTACCGCCTTGATCGGCCCATCTGGCTGCGGTAAATCCACTTTCTTGCGTTGCTTTAACCGGATGCACGATTTGTATAACGGCAACCGTTACGAAGGCGAAATTCGCTTATTCCCCGACAACACCAACTTACTTGACCCAAAAGTTGATCCGATTGAAGTACGGATGCGCTTGTCGATGGTGTTCCAAAAGCCCAACCCCTTCCCCAAGTCGATTTTTGACAACGTGGCCTATGGCTTGCGCGTGCGCGGCGAGAAAAAACGCGCGATGTTGGAAGAAAAAGTGGAACAAGCCTTAAAGGGCGCGGCCTTATGGGATGAGGTCAAAGATCGCCTTAACGATATGGCCTTCAATTTATCCGGTGGGCAGCAACAGCGTTTATGTATTGCGCGTGCCTTGGCGACCGACCCCGAAGTTTTATTGTTTGACGAACCCACCTCGGCCCTTGATCCGATTGCTACCGCCGCGATTGAAGAGCTGATTGATGAGTTAAAAGAGCGCGTCACCATTCTCATCGTGACCCACAACATGCAGCAAGCGGCGCGGATTTCCGACTTTACCGCCTATATGTACTTGGGTGAATTGATTGAATTTGGCTGGACGGATGACATCTTTGTTAAGCCACAAAATAAGAAGACCGAAGACTACATTACCGGTCGTTTTGGTTAATTTTTCGTTTTGGTTTTTAGGAGCACTACCACTATGCCTAACCTCGAACAACACGCCTCCCGCCAATACGATCAAGAGCTGGATGCCCTGCGTACCCGTGTTTTAGAAATGGGTGGCTTGGTTGAAACCCAAATCACCACTGCCTTAGAAGCGTTTGTCTCTTCTGATAGCCATTTGATTGACCAAATCGTGGCGCAAGACCATCGCGTTAATGCCTTAGAAGTGGCCTTAGATGATGATTGCGCCCATATCATTGCGCGTCGCCAGCCCACCGCCGGGGATTTACGCTTGATTTTGTCAGTGTCAAAAGCGGTGACGGATTTAGAGCGAATTGGCGATGAAGCCGCCAAAGTCGCCCGTCGTTCGCGCCATTTACATGAACGTGGGCGTAATTTACCTTCCTCTGCGGATATTCGCGGTATGGGGGATGTCGCTTTGTCCTTAGTGCAACGTGCCTTAGATGCGTTTGCCCGCTTGGATGTGCATAGTGCGCAAGAAATCATTGATTCCGATCGTTTGTTGGATGACAAATTTGATGGGGTGATGCGCCAGTTGATTACCTTCGTCATGGAAGACCCGCGCACCATCAGTGCAACTTTGGATATTGTCTTGATTGCCAAGGCGATTGAGCGCATTGGCGACCATGCGAAGAACATTGCCGAATATGTGATCTACATCGTGCAAGGCACAGATATTCGCCATATCAACCCAGCCCCCTCTGGTGCGGCAAGCAGTGACGTGCAGGGGTAAAGGCCACCGGTATGCAAGCCAATGTCTTAATTGTCGAAGATGAAGACAACATTCGTGAATTGTTGAGCTTCACCTTAGAAACAGCAGGCTTCGTGCCAATTCAGGCAGCCAGCGCGGAGGAGGGGTTGGCAATCCTACGTGAAGAACTGCCTGATCTGGTCTTGATTGATTGGATGCTTCCCGGCATGGATGGCTTAACGCTTGCCCGGCGTTTGCGCCAAGACAAGCGCACTCGTGAATTGCCCTTGCTTATGCTGACGGCGCGGGGTGATGAAAGTGATCGGGTCGAAGGCTTAGATGCCGGAGCTGATGATTACATCACCAAGCCATTTTCGCCGCGTGAACTGATTGCGCGGGTGAAAGCGGTACTACGGCGGCGTTCGCCCGAACATGGGGACAGCGTATTAACCGTTGGTGGCATTGCCGTGGATAACATCAGCCATCGTGTCACGGTGCATGGGACAGAAGTCACCCTTGGCCCAACCGAATTTAAGTTGCTGACCTACTTGATGGCACGCGTTGACCGGGTGTTTTCACGCGAGCAATTATTAAACGCGGTGTGGGGCGATCATCGTTTTGTCGATGAACGTACCGTCGATGTCTATATCCGCCGCTTGCGCTCAACGCTTGGTGTCGCAGGCGATGCCATCGAAACCGTGCGCGGCTTTGGCTACAAGATGAACAGTAGCGTTAGCAGTACGCCAGCCGGTACAACGAAAGCAGAATAATGAAACCATTGTGGGTGCGCCTCTTAATTTGGGGCGGCATGTTGGTCTGTTTTGGCTTAGGCTTGAATTTCTTTGCTGATGAGAGCATTGCTTTAATTGGTCTTGTTGTCGTTTTAAGTCTTTTGCATGTGCAGCACTTGCGTTCAATTCTGCATTTTCGTCGCTGGCTGGCTGCTCCAGACACCACCGAAATCCCCGATGATTTTGGTGAGTGGAGCTATCTTTATGCCGATTTGTATCGCCTGCGCCAACGTGAAGCACAAGCGCAACACGGCTTAGAAACCGCCTTAGCACGGTTTCGTGGCGCAAGTGCGGCCTTGCCAGATGGCGTGATTTTGCTCGACGCACAACAACGCATCGAATGGTGTAATGCCACGGCAGAACGCTATTTAAGCGTATCGTTGCAGCGTGATGCAGGCATTCAAATTACTCAATTGGTACGGCAACCCGCCTTTGTCGCGATGATGCGGGGGGCAAGTCAAGACAATAGCGTGGTGCTGCGCATGGGCAGTGAACGCGCTTTGTTGTCGATTTTGTCGATTCCCTTTAATAGCCACGGGCAAATGCTGGTGATCCGTGATGTGTCGCAAATGGAACGTGCCAGCGCGATTTTACGTGACTTTGTGGCAAATGTGTCACACGAACTGCGTACCCCATTGACGGTGATTGTTGGCTATTTGGAGCTACTCAGCGCCGGCCCCGCGCCTAGTCCAGAGATGCTGCAACGGCAATATGGTTTGATGCTAGACGAAGCCAAACGCATGTCACGCCTTGTCGCTGATTTACTGGTCTTATCCCGTTTAGAAGCCAGCCAAGCGATTGATGGTGATGAAGTGGTCAATGTGCGCGCCTTGCTCACGACCTTGCAAGAAGAGGCGGCGGCGTTATCCGCTGGTAAGCATCAGTTTGAATTAGTGATTGCCAGTGAGGACAAGCTCCTTGGCGCGGCAGAAGAATTGCATAGCGCGGTAGGCAATCTGGTGTTTAACGCCGTGCGTTACACCCCGGCAGGCGGCAAAATTTGCCTACATTGGCGCATTGAAGGCACAAGCCCAGTGTTAGAAGTTGAAGACAATGGGATTGGCATTCCGAAAGAACACATCCCACGTTTAACCGAACGTTTCTACCGCGTTGACCGAGGTCGCTCCTCTGCCACGGGGGGAACAGGTTTAGGCTTGGCGATTGTCAAACACGTCTTACTGCGCCATCAAGCATGTCTCAAAGTTACCTCCGAACCGGGCAAAGGCAGCCGCTTCATCGTACACTTCCCCCCAGCACGTCGGGTTGTGCCAGAGGTAGAGGTGTAGGTAGGAGAATACAAACGGCTTGGATCAGCGATTACTTCAATGACCAAAGCCGTGCTACTGCATATGGCGCATGTTCTGGACTTAATATAGATGCGTATTGCACTACTTCTAAAGCTGACATGAGTTCGTCTGGCTTAAAGGGGTGTTCATGCCCCCGCCTTGCTGCAAGCTACCGTATGCACACATCTAAGCCAGACCTTTGGCGATGAGCCAGCCTTG
>CAZOBT010000216.1:0-4175 GCA_964578025.1 uncultured Rhodocyclaceae bacterium
TTAAAACCTATTTTATTGATACTAAGGCCAAATTAGTTTGGGATACACCACAGCAAGCCGCCACAGGCGATGCTTTATTTACGAATCTCATTCGTGAATTATTAAGCTTTGATATGGGCAGTCTGCATTTAGGGAAATTAACCCGTAATTTGCCGCATGAAGATTTCCTGAGCAAAATAGCCGCGTTTTTGCACGAAATAAATCCAAGTGGAGTAAGTGAAAGCTTTTTCGTGAATGCCCAAGAAACAGCGACAACGGGGCAACGCCATTTTGCCGCGACATTTGCCCCCACACCAATTACGCCCTTGGCAACGCCTATCCCTGAAGAAGCTTTTGCTTCGCAAACCATTTTTAAACCGACGATTATTGGCGAGCCTGCCACAAATAAACCGGAACAAAAACAAACTAAAACAAAACAAACAACGCAGGAAGCGGCGTATCAGCCCAATTTTATTTTTGTTAACTCTCTCGAAAAAGAAACCCCTGCTGTTGTTACTGATGATCCCAAACCAAAACGTGAGCAACAGCGAGTAACTCCGCCACCTCCCCCCCCGTCACCCGTAGAGGAAAACAGTTGGGCCAGCATCATTGGGGGATGGCTGGTCATCGCTGCCCTTGGCGTTGGTGCTTATAGTGGCTACAACTATTTGACCAAAAAACCCGAAACGGTGTTCTTCCCCGATGCCAATCAAACCCTGAAAACCGGGCAGGAATTTGTGGATTGTTTGGAATGCCCTTTAATGGTGGTGTTACCCAAAGGCGAGTTTGACATGGGATCGCCGCCCGGCTGGTTATTTGGCTGGATTGGCAAAGAAAGCGAACGTCGCGACGACGAAGGCCCCGTACATACTGTCACCCTGAATTACCCTTTAGCTGTGGGCAAGTTTGAAGTGACGTTTAACCAATGGGATGCCTGTGTGGCGGAAGGTGCGTGTGCTAACCGCAATCCCAATGACAACACTGGTGGTGCAGAGAATCGTCCCATCACCAATGTCAGTTGGAACGATGCCAAGCAATATACGCAATGGCTCAGTAGAAAAACCGGGAAAAACTATCGCCTGTTAAGCGAAGCCGAATGGGAATACGCCGCCCGTGCCGGGTCAAGCGAAGCCTTTAGCACCGGGAAACTGATTAACCCCAAACAGGCAAACTTTAATTGGGTGAAATCCTATAACGGTAGCCTCACCGCCAAGGCTCTTGCCAAACCCGTGCCTGTCGGCAGTTATCCCGCCAACAAATTTGGCCTGCATGAAATGCATGGCAATGTGTTTGAATGGGTAGAAGATTGCTATCGCCCCAATTATGACAACGCTCCCAGCGATGGCAGTGCCTTCACCTTCAAAGCCTGCCCCTTCCGGGTAGCGCGGGGGGGTTCATGGTTTGCCTACCCAGAACACGTCCGTTCCGCCCGTCGCTACGACCTGCGCCCAGAAGAAAAACTCAATAACAAAAATACCAGCGGTTTGCGGGTCGCGCTGACATTGCCGCCATCCTGAGTTGTGGTAAGCACAAAGGGCGAACCCCTAGGTTCGCCCTTGTTGCACATTGACCTTGGCGATAAACCGCTACACCTGCAATTCATCCACCAATTGCGTTTCTAAACGAATCCGCGCCGCGCTTTGTTCTAACTCACGCCCACTGACTAAGAACACGTCTTCCACCCGTTCGCCCAAGGTAGTGATCTTGGCGGTATGCAGACTGACATGGGCTTTATTCAGCAAGGAAGCGACTTTGTATAACAAACCGGGACGGTCTGCCGCCGTAATCGATAACAGGTAATGTGTACCTTTTTCGTCGGGGCGTAACACCGCTTCGGGGGTGATCGGGAAATGCTTCACATGACGCGAAATACGCCCGCTGGCAGGGGTGTCGGCGGGGGCATGATGTAACAAGCGTTGCCCCAATTCATGCTCGATATAGGTAATCGTCGTCCGCGTAATTTCCTCGCCCCCCGCATCCAACAGAATGAAGCTATCCAAGGCATAACCGTGGCGGGTGGTATGAATCTTGGCATCGACAATGTTGTAGCCTGCCCGTGCAAAGAAGCCGACGAGACGCAAGAATAAATCTGGCTCATCGCGGGTATACACCATGACTTGCAAGCCTTGTTCTTCATGCAAACGCGCACTGACGATTGGTTTGTCGTTGTAAATGCGGTAATGCAAGGAACGGGTATGCCAAGCAATTTCTTCAGCGGTATGGCGCAGGAAGTACACGGTATCGAGCTGTTTCCACAAGCGTTCATGCACCGTCGCCGAGAGAGCGAAATAACGTAACAAGCGCATCGCATCGGCTTGGCGTTGCTGGATCACCCCTTGGGGGGGCAGATTCTCATGATGTGTATCTAAACGATACAAGGTCAGATTGTATAAATCTGCCAATAACTTACCCTTCCAGTTATTCCAGACTTTAGGGCTTGTCCCACGAATATCGGCTACCGTGAGCAAATACAAAGCGGTTAGGTGACGTTCATCTTTGACCCGTGCGGCAAAGGCCGAAATCACATCAGGGTCAGATAAATCTTCTTTCTGTGCGACTTGCGACATCACCAGATGATTGCCAACCAGCCATTCCACCAGCTCCGTATCTTCGACGCTCATGCCATGATTTTCGCAAAACTCCCGCGCATCGACGCGACCAAGTTCCGAGTGATCGCCGCCCCGGCCTTTGGCAATGTCATGGAAAATCGCCGCAATGTATAGCACCCAATGCCGTTCAAACGCATTGATTAAGCGGCAACACATGGGGTATTCATGCGCATACTCTTCCATCGTAAATCGCCGCAAATTACGCAACACCATCATGGTGTGCTGATCGACGGTGTACATATGGAACAAGTCATGCTGCATTTGCCCGACGATTTTGCCAAAGGCGGGAATGTAGCGTCCGACCAAACCATATTGGTTCATGCGGCGAATTTCATGCACGATGCCACGTTCAGCTTGGAAGAGGAGTAAAAACGCCGCCCGGTTTTCAGGATTCGCCCGAAATTCTGGGGTAATCAAATCCCGCGCCCGCCATAAGGCGCGTAAGGTACGCGCCGTCATGCCTTTCAGTTCGGGATGCTGCTGCATCAAATGGAAACTTTCAAAAATCGCCGCCGGGCGATCTTCAAAAATGGTTTCTGAGGTTACATCCAGCAATTCGTGGTCAACCTGAAAACGCGGGTTGATTGGCTCTAAGGGCTGTACTTCGCTCGGGAATAAGGCCGCTGCAATGTTTTGCAGCAGAATCGTATTGAGTTGTACCACCGTTTTTGCATTGCGATAATACACCTGCATCAACTGCTCAGAGGCACGACGCGTTTCCGTCGCGCTATAACCTAAACGCTCCGCCACCGCGCTTTGAAAATCAAACAGCAAACGATCTTCCCGCCGCCGCGCTACAACATGCAGTTCAATCCGAATTTTTTGCAAAACCTCGGTACATTCATATAGCTGCGTCGCTTCGCTACTCGTAATAAAACCATGTGCCGCGAGGTCTTCCCAACGCTCACCATAACCCGCCGCTTTGCAGACCCACAAAATCACTTGCAAATCACGCAAGCCACCGGGGCTTTCTTTGGTATTCGGTTCAAGGCTGTAGGGAGTTTCTTGATAGCGGATATGGCGTTCAGTTTGTTCTAACTTCTTGGCTTTAAAGAAAGCCTGCGCATCAAATTGCGCATGTAATAAGCCTTCAAAGTCTTCAAACAACAGGCGATTGCCACACAAGAAACGCGCTTCAAGTAGCGTGGTTTGTACCGTAATGTCGGCATCGGCTTCGCTTAAGCATTCGTCAATAGTACGCACGCTATGCCCAATTTCGAGACCAATATCCCAAAACAAACCGACCAGTGTTTCTAAGCGTTGTTGGGCTTTGGTACAGGCAGGCTCATGCAGCAAGATCAGCAAATCAACATCGGAAGCCGGATATAACTCACCACGTCCATAACCGCCCACCGCCGCTAAGGTAAATTCGGCAGGCATGGCAAGGGATTGCCACAAGTCACGCAAAATGCCATCCACCAAGGTACTACGTCCATGTAACAAAGCGGTGGTATTGCGGTTGGTGGCATAGGCGGCGACTAATTCGCTTTGCCCGGTTTTAATGGTCTGGCGCAAACGGCTCGCCAACGCATTTAACTCATCAAAGGTTAACGTATCCATTCGGGTGGGGGCGGTGAGCCAGCAGAA